>CAMDOP010000031.1 GCA_945903675.1 Crenothrix polyspora | reverse complement strand
AAGGTATTTGTATTTTGCCCAAAGGCAGTGAAGAAGGCGAAGAAGTCATCTTAAAAGATCGGCATTTTGCCTTGCGCTTAGGCATCCCTGTCCGCTTTCATCTTGCCTCAATCAGTAGCGATGCAGTCTTTAGAGCTGGCGATATTACTAATATCAGTGATTTATTTCATTCCTTACCGCCATTAGCGGTAGCGCTTGAAGGCGATAGCGACTCACAAGAGACTGAAGTGATAGTGCAACTAGCCGTCACGCAAACCGAAGTAGGCACCCTTAAAATACAGTGCGTTGCGATTAATAATAACGAACAACGCTGGGACGTAGAGTTTCAAATTCGTAAGCAAGGCCGCGTACGTTTATCTCAAGACACCCACTTACCCCTCCAATTTGATGCGGCCGTTACCAAGATAAACAGTGTTTTCGGCTCGAAATCCAAAGACATAGATCCAAAATCTGTCAAAAATCTTAGGGCTGACTTAGAAAAACAACTAGGCTGCGCTCGCACAGAATGGGATACACCCTTACTAAGAGGACTATTTGCCAGCTTATTAGAAGGCTCAAAATATCGTAGGCGCTCAGAAAGCCACGAACGTGTCTGGTTAAGTCTAGCAGGCTTTTGTTTACGCCCGGGCTTTGGCTATCCCTTGGATGACTGGCGTGTAGAGCAACTTTGGAAAACCTATAATCAAAACATACAGTTTGTTAATGACACCCAAAATTGGACCGAATGGTGGACGCTCTGGCGACGTATTGCTGGTGGCTTAACAGCCACACAACAAGAGCAAATATTTACCGATATTGCTAAATTCATCAACCCTGCTGCTGCTAGGCAAGCCAATGTTGCCAAGCTCATTAAAAATCGCGGGTATGATGATATGGTGCGTCTTGCCGCCGTTTTAGAGCGCTTGCCAGTCGATAAAAAGATACAACTGGGCGAATGGTTATTAAAGCGTTTACAAAAAACCGGCGAACCTAGTCAAACTTGGTGGGCGGTTGGTCGCATAGGAGCCCGGCAGCCTTTTCATGGTAGCAACCATAATGTCATTCCCGCTGACAAAGTCGCAGGCTGGTTAAGGCAAACGCTGTCTGTTGATTGGAAAAAAATACCGCAAGCAGGCTTCGCGGCTACGCTCATTGCTCGTCTAAGTGGCGATAGAGCACGCGATATTGATGATGTACTACGTCAAGACATCATCGCTAAACTCAAGCTTAGCAAAGCCCCCGCCTCGTGGATAGAGATGCTTGAGCAGATTAAGCAGCTTGATGAAAAAGAAGAGCAGTTAATTTTTGGTGAATCCCTACCACCAGGCTTAAAGCTTATTGATTTGTCTAAAGGTTAATATAGTAACTCTTCTGCAAGTATTGCCCTTGTTTGGTATAGCTATTTTCTCAATCAGTCCGGTCGTGTATGATGTCAAGACTAAAGACTGACTTAACGCTGTGCAAGACCCTAGCTTATGAAGATACTAAACATTCATTTCAAAAACATCAATTCACTAGAAGGTGAGCATAGCGTCGATTTTGAGCTAGCTCCTTTTACCGATACCGGTGTTTTTGCCATTACAGGGCCAAATGGCTCTGGAAAATCAAGTATCTTAGATGTCATTACCTTGGGCTTATATGGCGAGACCTTTCGCTTTAATCGCCCTGCCGATCATGTTATGACTCAGCAGACCACTGACTGTTTTGCAAGCATTGAGTTTTCCATAGATGGAGAAAAATATCGGTCAAGTTGGTCTGCACAGCGTGCAATAGATGATGCTAATCAGGCTTTGTTGCCCATTGAAATGAGTTTATCTCGTCTCTCAGATGGCCAAGTATTAGCCCAGACGCCACAACAGGTCTGCACTCAAGTGGCCGACATTACTGGCATGAGTTTTCGTAGCTTCACCCGCTCAATCTTGTTAGCGCAAGGTGATTTTTCTGCTTTTCTTAACGCTCTGGACAATGAGCGCATGGATATCTTAGAAAGAATCATAGGCACGGACATTTATACAGATTATAAAAAAGAATTATTTGATAATGCCGAGAAAGCACAAAATACAATAGATCGTCTAAAACAAGAACTAGACAGCATTCATTTTATGGATGCTGGAAAGCAAGAGGCTTGTGCACAAGATTTACATGATTTTAATGAGCAGCTAGTCGAGTTGCGAGAAGATCAACAACACACAAAGCAGCAATATGAGCAATTGACCGCCATTACTGCGCTACAAACAACCATTATCGATCAAGAAAATGAGCTAAAAACAGCGCCCAGCCAACTTACAGAGCTACAACTAAACCTTACCAAAATCAATGCGGGTCAAGATGCCTTAGTCTTTAAAGACGATATTAATGCTATTGCAGAAAAAGAGCGACTCATCCAACAAGGACAGACAAGCTTAACTGATTTTCTAATTGAACTTAGCCAGCTTAAAGCTCAATTAAATTCTGAACAGTCCGCACCTGAAGAAATAACACGTCGGTCATTCAGTGAGCAACAACAGACTTTAGATAAAGTAAAAGGCCAACTAAGCCAAACCGACTTAACGATTCAAACCGAAACCAAACAATGGCAGTCTTTGTCAGAGCAATATGGTGATAAACAAGCAACACTGGCTCAACTAGGGCAATGGCTACAAGAACATACACTTGATGAAAGCTTGTTGACTGACTTCCCTGAGCTAGGTGTATTGAAGAAATGTCGTACAGAGTTACTGGAAACTAGCAAAAAACAAACGTCATTTGGTAAGCATTCAAAAAAAGCACTCACGGCCTTCAAGAACAATACAACCGCTCTAGCGGTAGAACGACAAAAACAAGCTGAACTCCATCAAAAAATACCTTTAGAAGAGCAAGAGCTTGTTGACCTAGCTGAAGGCCACAGTACGGATGACCTTGATGCCTTGCGCTTAGAGCAACAAGAGCGTGTCAATGAACTACAGCAATTACTGCAATTAGCTAAGAAACATAAACAACTCACAGACGGTCGTGGTCTGTTCTCATTATTTAAAGCGAGAGAACAGCCTGATTTTGATATTGAAGTATTGACCATTGGGCTTGAGCGTTTAAGACTGGAGATGCTACGTGAAGTCAATATTAAAAAAGTTCTTGAAGACGCAATAGCTAATGAAGGTTTGTTAAAGAAAATGGCACCCTCACGCGTGCACTTAGTTGATGGCAAGCCCTGTGCTCTTTGTGGTGCTTTGCAACATCCTTATGCCAAGTTCCCACCTACGCCCAGCAACTCCAAACAAGCGTTAATTGATCAAAAAGCCAAGGTTAGGGCCTTAACAGAGAAAATAAGCACTAACAATAGCCATATCAACATTGCACAAAAACAATTAGAAAGAAATTCCAGTAGGACTAGTCAGCGCCAACAAATTAGAGCGCAATGGTTAAACCTTTGTAATCGCCTAAATGTTGCAAGCCCTGATCTTGATATTACTAAACTAGCTTTAATGCAGGCACTCATACAAACTGAAAGCAATGAACTGACCAACACGGCACATTTCATCAAACGCTATCGTAATAAACAAGCCGATATCAAAAAAGCTAAGACTCAACTAACTGATTGCACGACGACTATTGAACAATTACAACTAAGTATTGAGCAGCTCAGCTCTAATAATGAAGGCTTAACTCAAGAACAATTAGATCTCGCTACAGCGCTCAGTACTTATCAAGAGCAAGAGCGACAACTAGCCGACCAAGTACTCACACAGCTAACACGACTGGGCGAAAAAATGCCCAACCACGGCCAAGAAGATAGCTTATTCGACAAACTTAATACGCGTAGACAAGATTATCATGGCTATGCTTTCCGCCACAAAAGCTTAATAGAAGAACTTGCCTCATTAGAAACTCAACAAACAGCCTGCCAAGCTGAAGTGTTGCGTTGCAATGAACTAGCCCTTATTTATACTGAACAGCTGCAAAAAGAAGAGCTCATCAGCCTACATTTGGCGTTGATCGAAAAACAAAAGTTAATCGCAGATAAAGAACAGGCATTAGCCATTTTGGCTCAAGAAATCGCAGACTTACAACGTAATCTACAAGGAAAGTTACCCGCCACCTCCTTTACTAGCGTACAAGAAATTAGCGACATACTGGGATTAATAGCTAACCGAGCTGATCTTGAACATACCAAAGCGGCATTAGAGCAACACATTAAGGACCTTAATGCTTCGCTAGCAGAGCATCAAAACCAATTAGCGATGGAACTTGCTAACATAGATTCTTCATTAAACTTGGTAGACTTAAAGGCTCAACTAAAAAGTATTAACGAAAAAATAGAAATCGCTGAGATGGAAGTGTTGCATCTGCAAAAACAACTCGAAGATCAACAACAGTTGCAACAACACTACGAATCGCTATCCCTGCAATGGCAACAACAAGTCGCCATTTCTAAGCCCTATTTTGCTGAGATTGCTTTGTTCGCTACTGAAAATAATGGCATGGCCTTTAGGCGTCGCGTTCAACAACGCATAGCGGATCAATTATTATTGCAAACCAATGCCTTATTAGAAAAGATCAGCGGTCGGTATTATTTACGTAAAGGCCACAGTGAACAAGGTTTAGCCTTAGAAATTGAAGATACTTATCACGCTAATGCTCGCCGCTTACCTAAGTCCTTATCGGGCGGTGAAAGCTTTATCGTCAGTTTAGCCTTAGCCCTTGGTCTTTCTGAGCTGGCTAATAACGGACGCTCAGTCGAGTCTTTATTTCTCGATGAGGGTTTTGGCAATTTGGATGCCGAATCGCTTTATACCGTGATTAGTACCCTAGAAAGCTTACAAACCCACGGTAAAACCGTCGGTGTTATTTCTCATGTCGAAGCGGTACAAAAACGCATTAAAGCTCAACTACAAGTCGTTAAAAAAGCTAACGGCATGGGTGAGCTTAGAAAAGCGTCTTAAGCTAATAGATACGGCTAGGGAAGCTTAAACCCGACCGGCAGGATTATAGGATGTGCTGAGGAACGAAGCGCATCATTGTATTACTCGATTGATGCGCTTCGTTCCTCAGCACATCCTATAACACTTAACAGATATTAGAATCAAAACCGTAGGTTGGGCTAACGGCTCTATCGTTAACCCAACATTGACGCCGATAAGCTTGCTATTTAGCCTCCTAATCCCAACGCATCACTGCGCCGTAAGTCGTTTCTTTATCAAAATCATCCCAGATATACACGGGAGAAATGATAGGCTGAGTAGGTATAGGCAAGGTGACTAAATCAGCAACACCACAGCCCGTCCTGCCCAACATATTAACGATGCCTTTAACAAAACCACCCACCAAGCCGTAAAAGAAATTACTTTTATTCATGGTATTGATAACACTTTTAGGTATTTCAAGTGGTGCCGTTGTTAAATTAGCCAAGGCATTAAGACCTTTATCAGCAGTCTTTTCGCCATAACTTAAGGGCGGCGATACTGATGCCGTATTGGCACGATTTGATAGCATAGAACCATCAGCCTGAATCAATGGCGTATAGACGACAAACCAGCAAGCGCATAGCGCCACACAAAAACACCTTACATTATTCATATCAGAGTCCTAGTCTAGGATTAGTCAAACCACTTCAGCGCAGACGAAAGGCTAAGGCTAAGGCTATGCCTGTCACGCCTTAAGTTGCTAGCCTCTTAGGTTTAGTCTTTTGCCCTTAGCCCTTAGCCTTTCGCCCTTTGCCCTTTGTCTGCGCTCTAGTGTCCCGTTTTAAATGGGTAGCCCATAAGTTAGGTGATTATTTTTGAAACAGGCTCGCAATAATCCGAAGTGCCATCGGGTGTTACAACCGCGTAGCGAAATTTATAACGCTTCATGATTTCTAAACCTTTGACCACAATAGTGGCTCGTGTAGTGGTGTCGATATCAACCCATACTTCATCCGTTCCATCGTCTGACACTTTACACATTTGCCATTTAAACGCCGCCCCTCTTTCTTTAGGTTTAGCCACTAATTTAGCATCACCTGAATGCTCACCATCAAGCGCAACCAGCTCAGGTTTAGGCTTTATGACCGGTTGTTTAGAAATGTGAAAACCACTACTTAATATACTGGTTTCATCACCTGCGGCGATGCGCTCCACATAATGAGCTAAGTTTCTATACAGCGTATCAGCTCGTTCTGCCGCATCATGCAGCGCAGACATCGCTGCCGGGCCACCTTCCTTAGCTGCCTGCATTGCAGCTTCTAAGGCATCGACCATAGCGGTTGCCTCGGCCTCAGGAATGTCAGGTGTAGGAAACAATGGATTGCCATACAACTGCTGATTCACATGGCGAAAAAAGCTGATTTTCTCAGCCATAACATATTGAGCAAAGTCGAAGATTGGTTTTGTTTTTTTCATGGCGCTACCTATCAAGTGAAAGTTATTGTTGTATTGTCATCGTTTACAAAGCCATGATTGGCTGTATTTTTATACCTTTTATCAGTTTGATGTTCTTCTGCTGGGTTTAATGTTCTTTTGCTGGGTTTGATATTCTTCTGCTCGGCTTAATGTTCTTTTGCTCGGTTTGATATTCTTTTGCGCGGTTTAATGTTCTTCTGCGCGGTTTGATGTTCTTTTGCGCGGTTTAATGTTCTTTTGCTCGGTTTTATATTCTTTTGCGCGGCTTAATGTTCTTTTGCGCGGTTTGATGTTTTTTTGCGCGGTTTAATGTTCTTTTGCTCGGTTTAATGTTCTTTTGCTCGGTTTGATGTTCTTTTGCTCGGTTTGATATTCTTCTGCGCGGTTTGATGTTCTTTTGCGCGGTTTGATGTTCTTTTGCGCGGTTTGATTTACTGTCGACGACTAGAATGAAAAACCGCTGCGCTAGGTGCTTAAATCAACTAACTAGATCATCAAACCCTGTCACTTTGAGCATAAAGCCCAGCAAAGGCCAATAACTGAAGCACTGGTAATTAAGGAAACGTCAGTACACACTCAAATCGTCAGTGCCCACAGTTAAGTGAATATGGTTTGTGTGGATTGCTGAGCTTCAGCTATTGCCTGTTAAAACAGCTGAAGCTGTTTTACTCCAAGCAACTCACTACTTAACTATGTACACTAACTCAAACCGTGATAATTTGTATTTAAAGAAGTGTGAAACTATCTAGTACTAAAACTAAGTTTTTCGAAGTATTACATAAAGTAAATCAGTAAACAAACTATTTTTGCTCGTTCCCAAGCTCCGGCTTGGGAATGCGTTGCCCGAAGCTCTAGCTTCGTGTGTCCAAGTACCTAGGCGGGCATCAATGTTTGCATTTGACGGGAAGCTAGAGCTTCCAAGACTGCGTTCCCAAGCTGGAGCTTGGGAATGCTTTGCCCGAAGCTCTAGCTTCGTGTGTCCAAGTACCTAGGTGAGTATCAATGTTTGCATTTGACGGGAAGCTAGAGCTTCCAAGACTGCGTTCCCAAGCTGGAGCTTAGGAACGAGCTGACGAGCCGAACCTTATTTTTTCATTGCTTTCGCAAAAGCATTAGCCATTAAACTATTGATTGGCGCTGGCGCTGCTGCTTGTTTTTGCTTATGAACAGGCTTAGTAGTATTACGTTCTGATTTGATAATTTCAGAGGCATCGACCTCAGATTTCATCGATAAAGAAATACGCTTACGCAACACATCAACTTCCAATACTTTAACGTTAACCAGATCACCGGTTTTTACCGCTTCCCTTGGATCTTTAATAAAAGTATCTGATAAATGCGAGATATGCACCAAACCATCCTGATGTACGCCGATATCGACAAAAGCACCAAAGTTAGCGACATTAGTGACCACGCCATCCAAACGCATGCCGGGTTCTAAGTCGCTTATTTTCTCGATACCTGCCTTAAAGGCCACACTTTTAAATTCTGGCCTAGGATCACGTCCGGGCTTTTCTAGTTCTTGTAAAATATCAGTGACTGTGGGCAAACCAAAATGTTCATTGGTGTAATGTGCAGGATTCAATGTGCGTATAAAACCACTTTGTCCTATCAAATCACGAATCGATTTACCGGTACTGCTGATGATGGCTTCAACCACGGGATAAGCTTCAGGATGCACGGCAGAAGCATCCAAAGGATTATCGCCGTTCATCACCCGTAAAAAACCAGCTGCTTGTTCATAAGCTTTATCGCCTAAGCGCGGCACTTTCTTTAATTGCTTACGATTAGCAAAGGGGCCATTTTCATCACGAAACGCCACTATGTTTTCACTCACACTAGCAGACAGCCCTGACACTTGTTTTAACAAGGCCACTGAAGCGGTATTGACATCAACACCCACGGCATTTACGCAGTCCTCAACGACAACATTCAAGCCTCTGGCCAATTGAAATTGATTCACGTCATGCTGATATTGCCCTACGCCTATGGCTTTAGGATCAATCTTAACTAATTCAGCGAGTGGATCTTGCAAACGTCTAGCAATAGAAACTGCACCACGCAAGGTAACATCTAATTCAGGAAATTCTTTAGCGGCTAATTCAGAAGCAGAATAGACCGAAGCACCTGCTTCAGACACCGTTATTTTAGTAAACTTAAGCTGGTTATGATATTTCATCACCTCAGCAACTAATTGATCCGTTTCCCTAGAGCCTGTGCCATTACCGATACTGACTAAATCAACCTGATGTTTATCTATGAGTTTTGCCAAGCTTGCAATAGATTCATCCCACTGTTTGCGCGGTGGATGTGGATAAATAGTGTCCGTTGCCAACAATTTACCGGTAGCATCAACGATAGCCACTTTAACGCCGGTACGAATGCCCGGATCTAAACCCATGGTCGCTTTAGGCCCTGCGGGAGCTGCCAACAATAAATCTTTTAAATTGCTAGCAAATACTCTAATAGCTTCTAATTCAGCAGCTTCACGTAGCCTTAGCTTTAAATCTAAATCAATACGCGTAAATAGTTTAATCTTCCAAGCGAATCTAGCCGTTTCAGCCAACCAAGCTTCAGCCGGTTTTGACAAATCTTTAATCTTCAAATATTGCGCGACAAATTGAGTACAGAGCGCATGCTCGTCCTTATCTTCAACCCCAGGTTTAAGCAATAGACTTAAAAAATCTTCATTACGACCTCGGAATAACGCTAAGGCACGATGCGAGGGAATTTTATTAATGGCCTCTTGATAATCAAAATAATCTTTAAACTTCTCGCCGGCCTGCTCTTTGCCTGTAATAACCGTGGCATGAATAATGCCTTTTTGCCAGACACGTTCGCGTAATTCAGCCAATAAGTCAGCCGCCTCAGAAATGCGCTCCATAATGATTTGTCTTGCACCGTCCAAAGCAGCGCTAATATCAGGCACGGCTTTATCACTATCGACATAGCCTGCAGCGACTTGCTCTGGAATTAAATTTCTATCGTCTAATAACGCATCCGCCAAAGGCTCTAAGCCTGCTTCACGCGCAATCTGCGCTTTAGTGCGGCGCTTGGGTTTATAGGGCAAATATAAATCTTCCAACAAGGTCTTAGTTTCAGCGTCATTAATGGCTAATTCTAAAGCAACTGATAATTGTCCTTGAGACCTAATGCTGTCCAATATCGTTTGTCGTCTGTCATTAAGTTCGCGCAAATACATTAAGCGCTCTTCAAGTTGCCTGAGTTGAGTATCATCTAAACCGCCTGTTATTTCTTTACGATAACGAGCAATAAAAGGCACTGTCGCGCCTTCATCCAACAAAGCCACTGCGGCACTCACTTGCTTGCTATTAACAGATAATTCTTTAGCGATACGTTGGATGACGTCCATTTATTAACTTCTTAAGGCGATTTAAAATGGCTCTATTGTAACAGCTTCATCAGAATTGTTACGCTCAGACATTGTTATAAACGGCTACCAATCTAAGACGGGACACAAGCTTAATCGTTCACTTTTAGACAGGGTTCACCAAAGTGCAGACAAAAGGCAAAGGGCGAAGGGTAAACCTGGTATCTGTCACGCCCTAAGTTGCTAGCCTCCTAGGCTTAATCTTTCGCCTTGAGCCTTTTTTCTGCGCCGAAGCTGTCCCGCTTTAAGTTGGTAGCCCTATAAACAGATAGTCTTTGTCTTCCCATAAATCTTATAGGTATTACTACGTATTGTTAAGCGCATGTTTTTCTATAAACTAAGTTTCAAATATGATTATTGAGCAATACTTATCAACCCACGGATAAACTTATGAAAAACAATATCTTAGAAACTAATCCTGTAACAAATATGTATCTTGATTCCAACTATTTATCTCTTGGTGATGAAATAAACCCAGAATTCATATCTACGGCTATTCATATCAACTTTCTTCATTATGAAGAATTGCTTCTTAAAGCAAAAATAAGAAAAATCAATGAACTATTTAACTTTTAACCCTGTACTAAGCTGTTACCGTTCAAAAGGCTACTAACGTAAACCTGCATAAATAGCGCAGGGACTACGTTCTGATGCCCTACGTTTTATGACTGCAACTGGTTCATGACTAAATATTACCTCAAGTTAAGTGATATACTAAGCCGCGAAATTTATAGAAGTTAGTTAGACACTAACTTAAATTAAGCAGCAAGTTTTTAATCACTTTAGTCAACTATGTCCCAATCTATAGTCTCAAAATTCCCTAAACCTTCATTCCTCTATTCGCTATTTTGCGTAGTCTTAATTTTCGGCCTAGCTGAAGGCCTGATGATGCAATTTATAGATTGGCTTCTACGTTTAGGTATCGTTTTAACACCCATACTCGCTACCGTAATCGATGTAGTCGGACTTACTTTTATAAGCATAGTGCCGGTATGGTGGCTCATCATGCGACCATGGAGCATCAAATTCAAGCTGCAACATGACACCAATAACACTCAATTAAACGAAAATCAGCAACTGCTTCAGGCTCTTAATAATCATGCTTTAGTGAGTATTGCCGATTTATCAGGCAACATCACCTATGCCAATGATTTATTTTGTGAAATATCTGGCTATAGCATCAGTGAGTTATTTGGACAAAACCACAACATTGTTAATTCCGGCCATCATCATAAGGAGTTCATGCATGAAATGTGGCATACCATCAGCAATGGCAAGGTTTGGCAAGGCGACATCTGTAATCGTACAAAATTAGGCTCGCTGTATTGGGTTGCAACGACCATTACGCCGATATTAGATGAAAACGGCAAACCTCAGCAGTATATTTCCATCCGACGAGATATTACTCATAGGGTCAATAATGAGCAGCTGCAGCAACAATTACAACAAGATCGAGCCACACGTTTATTAATTTCTGACATCTTGCAACAAATACTACCGTTTGCAGAACGTGGCAAACAGGTACTCACCGAATTATTTAATTTAAAGGACTTTGCTTTACAAGCTAAAGGCTTAATCTATATTAGAGACTTAAACTTAAACACCTTAATACCACTGACGGTAGCAAGTGACGTCAACGATCCAACTAACAGCCACTTAAATGGGCAATGCCAAGCAGTTGCTCTGAATCAAGAACTCAAGGTCATTAATCACTGTGATTGTGCCTCACACACTGAAGCTCATGGCCATTATCTTGTGCCCATAGTCTCTGCAGCTAATAGCTTAGGTGTGTTAGCGCTGGTCACGCAAACCAATCCGGCCCATCATACAACACGATTAATTCTACTCAATCAAATCGCAGATTGTTTAGCCTTAGCTCTATTGAAAGATACTGCCCAGCAGTCAACAACAGCAGCACTAGAGAATGCCGAACAGGCTAGTAAAGCAAAATCTCAGTTTTTGGCTAATATGAGTCATGAAATCCGCACCCCCATGAATGGCGTATTGGGTATGTTGGATGTATTACATCAAACCAGCTTACAAGGTTATCAGGTAGAAATTCTCGATGTTATTCGTGATTCTGCCTTTTCCTTACTAGATATTATCGAAGACGTACTAGACTTTTCTAAAATAGAAGCTGGCAAACTAGAGCTTGAGCAAGTACCTGTGATCATGCGCGAGGTTATCGAAAAAAGCGCGGCCATGTTAAATCGTCTGGCTATTAATAATGGCGTAGAGTTAAGCCTCTTTACTGACCCCGCATTACCCGAACTGGTGCAAGGGGATGCTTCTCGATTACGCCAGATTGTCGTTAACCTTACTAATAATGGCATTAAATTTTCTAGCCAACAAGCGGCTCTAGGGCTGGTTTCAATACAAGCGCTATTGATTGAGCGCACAGCACAACAGGCTATTATTGAACTTCGAGTCATCGACAACGGCATAGGCATGGATGAAGCCACACTTGCAAAACTATTTACCCCTTTTTCTCAAGCCGATGCCTCTACCACGAGACGTTATGGGGGTACCGGCTTAGGGCTCAATATTACTTATGATTTAGTGCAGCTTATGTCCGGCAGCATTAATGTGCAAAGCACACCAGACCAAGGCAGCACCTTTAACGTACGTTTGCCTTTTACTGTATTAGACTCCCCTTTAAACACTGAACTTAGCCCTATCCAGGGCCTCGCCTGTTTATTGATTGGTGATTTAAAAAACCAAGCCCAGCATTTTTCTTGCTATCTTAAGTCCGTAGGTGTCATCGTTAATCTGGTGCCCGACTTGACCGCTGCCTATCAGCAACCCATTCCCACACAAAAGGGCCCTTGGATATGGCTATTAGCAGATGACGATGGCTTACTGCCGGATGAATTACAAGGCATGACTCAACACCCAGCAAACGTCGACATTCGATTAGTAGTGCTTAGTCAAGGACTACGTCAACAGTTGCGCCAACCCAAAGACTCTCGTCTAGTACAGATCGATAATACTATAGTAACCCAACATCGAATTATTCAAGCCGTTGCCATGGCTGCAGGAAGTATGAAGGCAGACTCTTCAACACTGTCACATAGCCTCAAACGCAGTGCTTTTGACCCACCCGCACGTGAAGTGGCGCTTGAGCAAGGTCGACTTATTTTAGTGGCAGAGGACAATAGCACTAATCAAAAAGTTATCCAACGACAATTGGCTATATTAGGCTATGCCGCCGACATCGCAGCTGATGGGCAGGAAGCCTTAGCCCTTTGGCGCTCAGGGCACTACCCATTGCTGCTGACGGATTTACATATGCCCACTATGGATGGTTATGAGTTGGCAGCCACTATACGCGCCGAAGAAGACCCCAGCAAACCGTTAATCATCATCGCGTGGACAGCTAGCGTGCTTAAAAGTAATGGCGAAAACTGTCTATCTGTCGGCATGAATGACATTATTCGCAAGCCCTCATCACAAACAGACATACAAGCGATGCTGGAAAAATGGCTGCCTTTGAACCATGAGACCTTGTTACTAGATGCCGTGAATGTCACTGACAATAGTCCAGACTTGACCGATAGTTTAGCCGTGCTTAATATCAAAGTTTTGGAGGAGCTAGTCGGCGATAATCCTGAGATCATCAAAGACTTCTTAAAAGAATTTTATAGCAGTTTAACTACGCTAGCTGAGGCTATAAATGCTGAATACTCTGCGGGGCACATAAGAAAAATGGGGCTACAGGCACATACTTTAAAGTCTTCATCGCGCTCAGTGGGAGCGCTAAGATTAGGTGATCTATGTCATGAAATAGAAGCCATCAGTAAAACCTCCGTCACTATCGATGACTTAAGTGAATGTTTACAGCTTTTTAATTTAGAAATCTCTGCCGTCAATATCGCCCTAGAGAAGGCTCTCAACGAACTATAATCTTTACAATAAAATAAATTATCAATCTAGGGCACTGACCTATTAGTCTAAAACTTAAGGCTAATCATCATATCTGAAAAATCGATGATTCATATATTGGCGATTAATGCTCAAGCCATTATACTTTAACTCAAAAAAACATAGGCTCGTCTAGCTTAGGTCAGAGTCATTAAGTTAAGCATAAGACTTATAAAAACTGGCGTGTAATAGTTTCAACTATTGCGTTTAAAACAGCTAAAGCTGTTTTACGCCATCTTAACTTAAAGCTAAACCTAGGCGCGCCGATAAAATCTAGCCTTGGATTATTAACTGGGTCGCCCAAACCACCCATTAATAAAATCTTTTAACACCCTACTCTTTTAAATGACAACCTCGATCCTAATAGCGACTGATAGCTCCGAAGATACCCAGTCTTTAGAAATGCAACTGACCAAAGACCATAAAGACTGTTTGGTTTTAATAAGCTCGAAATCATTGATAACAGATTTTGACAATAATAAGCCCGATATATTGGTGCTTGCTTTTAAAACGCTAGCCAAAGCTGAAAACTATTATAACGAGCTATATCAGAACAGTAAGCAAGTCGCTAGTTATCAACATAGAAGCATATTATTATGCAATAAAGACGAACTAGAACTCGCCTATCAAGCTTGCAAACAAGAGAATTTTGACGACTATGTTTTATTCTGGCCCACTCCCGTTGATAACAATCAGCTGTCTATGGCCATAAATCGTGCACAGTTAAGCCTAGATAGGGCTAAAGCTTATACGGCTAACCACAAACTTAGCAAACAGTCTCAAGGCTTAAGCAATCTAGATACAAAACTAGAAGCTGACCTCAACGTAGCTCACGAACACCTAGGAAACATCGATCAAACGACTATAAAGCTTCAGCAAACAGCGTCTACTGCGCTTGCAGTATTACTTGAGCGCCTAAATCAAGGCGACCTTAATGCTATTATTGACATCAAAGATGCCAACGCACTAAAACAACTCTTAGAAAAGTTTCAACAAGACCTCATAAATCAACATCTCAACGCATTAAATCAGCCACTTACACACTTAAAAACATGGTTACAAGAGCTGGGCACTCAATACACGCCCCATTTTGAATCTGTACGTCTATTAAAAAAAGCAGCCCAAAAAATACCACAGACTATTTTAGTGGTGGATGATGATAAATTTGCTCAGAACTTAAGCAAAGCGGCACTTGCCGAAGAAAACTATATCGTCATCGTGGCCGATAGCGGCTACCAAGCACTGAAAATATTAAGTAAGCAACGCCCTGACCTAATTCTGATGGATATGAATATGCCGGATCTTGACGGCTTAGAAACGACTCGTCGTATTAAAGCATTAGAACAATTAACCACCATTCCAATTATCATGGTGACGGGCAACCAAGCTAAGGCTGATGTTATCAATTGTTTGAAAGCAGGTGCTTCCGATTACATAGTCAAGCCTCTCAGTCATGGTACTTTACTCGACAAAATACATAAATTGCTAGACTAAAGGTCTTGTTTTATAGGGCGTATGCAGTACAACGTTGTCGCTGCTTAGGTAAGACGCAATAATAATCCCCCAATTTTATAGGATGTGCTGAACGATAGTGAAGCGCATCCTATAGGCATCATCAGAGCATTTATGCGATACTAAGCGCCTTTTATTGATTCAGTTGTACAGATACTTTAAGGAGTAAATATGGCAGCACTGGTAGGCATTATTATGGGTTCGACTTCCGATTGGGAAACCATGCAACATGCAGCGGATACCTTAGATCGCCTAGGAATTCCGTATGAATGTGATGTCGTTTCAGCTCATAGAACGCCAGACAAATTATTTGCCTATGCAGAAACCGCAGAAGCTAAGGGTTTAGAGGTTATCATTGCTGGGGCTGGCGGAGCCGCACATTTACCAGGTATGACCGCTGCTAAAACGGCATTGCCTGTATTAGGTGTGCCTGTACAATCTAAAGCCTTAAATGGCATGGATTCTTTACTCTCTATTGTACAAATGCCAGCAGGCATTCCAGTAGGCACTTTAGCCATCGGCAAAGCCGGTGCTATCAATGCCGCTTTATTAGCCGCGGCTATCATCAGTAATAAGCACACACATTTTCGAGAGGTATTACACGCCTTTAGAAATGAACAAACCGAAAATGTACTAGCCCATTCCGACCCTCGCGAGGAACTGCTATGATCGTCGGTGTACTAGGAGCTGGTCAACTGGCACGCATGATTGCTTTAGCGGGTTATCCCTTAGGTGTGAAATTTGTTTTTCTTGATCCCTCTGCTGATGCCTGCGCTAATAGTTTAGGTGAGCATTTACACGGAGCTTATGACGACCCTCGCCTACTCGCTGAATTGGCTGAGCGTGCCGATGTGGTAACCTATGAGTTTGAAAACGTGCCTGCTCATGTCGCTGAATTCTTAGCTACGCATACCCAGGTGCATCCTGCTCCTAAAGCCTTGGCAGTTGCTCAAGACCGACTTATAGAAAAGACTTTCTTTAATAATATTGATATTCCTACCCCCGCCTATGCGGCTGTCGATAGTTTAGAAAGCCTAGAGCTGGCGATGACCACCATCGGTTGGCCGGCTATTATAAAAAGCCGTACCATGGGCTATGACGGTAAAGGTCAATCTTTACTAAAAACACCTGACGATTTAGTGAGCGCTTGGACACTTTTGCAAGGAGTACCGGCTGTTGTTGAAGCTTTTATGCCTTTTAATCGCGAAGTCTCTATTATTGCTGCGCGTAATGTCTCAGGCGATATGGTGTTCTATCCACTTTCTGAAAATGTCCATCGTAATGGCATTTTACGTGTCTCTCATAGCTGTGCTAATGATCCCATGCAAGCACAAGCCGAAGCCTATATCTCACGCTTAATGGCTGAGTTAGATTATGTCGGTGTCTTAGCCTTAGAATTGTTTGAAGTAAACGGTCAATTAATCGCTAATGAATTTGCTCCCCGCGTTCATAACTCTGGTCATTGGACGATTGAAGGCGCTGAAACTAGTCAATTTGAAAATCATTTACGCGCCATTTTAGACCTACCCTTAGGTTCGACAATAGCTGTTGGCAAAGCAGCAATGGTTAATTTTATCGGCGGCTTGCCGGTCACAGAAGCATTATTGGCCATTCCCCATGTCCATTTACACCTTTATGACAAAGCGCCTCGTAAAGGCCGCAAAGTCGCACATGCTACGATTCGTGCCGAGACTACTGAGCACTTAAACAGTTTGGTTGCACAACTTAGCGCCTTAGCTGATCAAGTGGACGATTGCTAATGATTACAGCTTGAATACTAAAAATCATCTAGGTCAGATATAAACCTATTCCTTTATTCGACCATCGTATAAGTCGGGCACGAAATAGTGTGCCCGATCTACTGCTAATATTACTTCAAGGCGAATCTATCATGGAAACTAAACCCCCGCTACCTCCATTTACCCTAGAAACCGCTCTACAAAAAGTTCAAGCTGCCGAAGATGCCTGGAATACCCGCGACCCTGAGCGTGTGGCATTGGCATATACCTTAGATTCAGAATGGCGTAACCGCACTGAGTTTTTTTCTGGCAGGGAGGCTATTAAATCGTTTCTGCAAGGTAAATGGCAAAAAGAACAAGATTATCGACTTAAGAAAGAACTTTGGTGTTTTATGGATAATAAAATCGCCGTGCGTTTCGAGTATGAATGGCATGATCAGGCCGGCCAATGGTTTCGAGCTTATGGTAATGAAAACTGGGAGTTTGCCGAGTCTGGTCTCATGCAACGTCGCTATGCCAGTATTAATGAACTAGCGATAACGGCATCTGAACGCAAGTTTTTATGGGAAAGAGTTTAAGTTCTTTGAGTTGCAATTGATTTTACTAATCAACTGATGTTACGCAACCATTCAGCGATTTTTAAAAAAAATAATGAGGTCGCTATCGCGACGATGTGTTAATCGGGTTATCGCACCCGAAGGCGAGATACTTTCTTTTGCGCAGCCTTTAGAAAGT
>CAMDOP010000030.1 GCA_945903675.1 Crenothrix polyspora | reverse complement strand
CATATTTATCGTGCTGATCAAATTCATTGAGATCATGAATAACCGATACAACTTTTGATTTATGTAGTCTTGAAATAGGGGGAGTGAATGGATTCGTTAAATGAAGAATTATTGATTGGGTGGATTGGCGAAAAGGTAATGCAATTAGAAATTTTACTCGGCTAATAATTCTATCTAATTTTGGCTCCATACTGCAAAATTTCACTAGCCTCTCTTCACTTGAAAGATAGTTATATGCATCCGTACTGCACCATACTTCAACTGTTCGTTCTTCAGCCACAAGTAAAGGTATTAGTCGAATTAGCAGCTCTCTTGCATAAATGGCAACACCTAACGCTGGACCATTAAAATAGAACGTGATTATTATATTCATATTTTTTTTGGCAATATTTTATTGATTTTAGTAATAGCGACTTGAAATAACAGGCAATAAAATAAGGTATATATTGATGTTACTCCATAAGGAATAGTAGTTGCCAAGCAAGTTACTGTAATAATTTTTGATTTATTTTTTTGTAATAGATAGGCGAAGAATGCTGCAAAGACAATTAAATATAAATCACCCAATGCCAAATTTATTTCTCCAATCAACCCTGTTCTAATTCCATACAAAGCCTCTTTATCCCCCCAGATAATAGGCTGAAAAAAATCTGTCCATATTTGATTGAATACTTGCTTGCGACTTGATTCAAAAACTTCAAATACAAAACCTGGAAAGATATAGGCAGATAAATTCTGGAGCCACAAAATAAATGAATAACTTTCCCTTTTCGAATCTGTAATGCTTACAGAAGCTTGGGAATGTGATCTATATTCTGGAAATGAGTCGCCTAAAATAGCTATCAAAGAGTCCTGAAATGTTGCATCAGTTGAAAACCATCTTAAGATATTTGCAAATTGTCCAAATATGTAAATTAATATTAGAAAAAAAACAACATTTTTTACGCTCATTAACTTGTATTGTTTTATGTTTTCACTTCCACTAAAAGGTATAAAGTAGTAGGACAATGCCGCTATTAATGCATAAAAAGGTGTCGATCTTGATCCTGCTAAAACAGATAAAATTGAAATTACAATAATTAAAAGTAAATACTTATTAGCTGATTTTGTTTCTAAATTTTTGTTTCTATGTAAAAAATCAACAGAAATTACTGTAAAAATAGTTGGAAATATGTTTACTAGTAAGTTGGCCTCAACAGTAAAACGCGAATAATAATCGCCAGAAAACAATATAAATCCATATTGAGAGAGCTTTATTAAAACAGCTATAAATGCAAACACTATAGTCAATTGTATTTCTAATAATTTACTTGAATATTCTTTGTTACTTCTAGCTATTAAATAGGCTGAGAAAATAAAAACTATTATAAAAATAACATATGAATATAGTACATTATAGATATCAGCGTATTCAACTTTAAAGCCTAATATCCTCTCCGAAAAAATGCTATCACGAATCTCGGCCATGATTAAACCACCGGCAAGCCAGAATATATAAACGATCAGAAAAAATATAACTGTTTTGTCAAGTTTGTATTTCATATTACTCAGCTAGTTAAATCTTTAAAAATATAATTGAATGCGCTTACTACAAGTGTAATATTACATAAAAACATGCAATCTGGATTAGAAATAGGGTCGCTGATCAAACCTTCTGAGCTATGCTCGTCTAGCCAGTGAGTAAATGCTACTTTACCCTCAGCGTCTATCGGTTCGATTAGATGGCTTAGACTACCTACGCGAAAATGATCTAGACCAATCTTATGGCACCCGGGCAGGCGATTAAAAAATACATCACCAAGCGTGAGGCTAGGTATTCCCATCAGCGTTGCCTCATAAGCCATAGTGCCTGAGACGGTAATAACGGCACGAGATCGACGAATGATGTCAAAAGAGTCCGTTTTTTCATCAATCAATACAACATTTCTTAGCTTACGTAACTTATGATAAAAAAAGTAGGAGCGGTCACCTACTGCATTACTATGTTCTTTTACCAAGAATAACCAACCATCAGGCAATGCGCGCCAGACGTTAACAATATTGTCATACTGATTTTCATAATACCGACCAATGACGTCGATAGATGCTTCAGGCTGCTTGTGCAGCCCCAGAAATACAAAATTACGACTTGCAAGGGACTCGTCGAAACGCACCCTAGGCACAAGATGATAGATTTCACGATTGATTTCCTCAACAGCGCTTTTCTTAAAGGAAAGCCAGCGGTTGGCAATGAGTGTTGGATCCCTAGTATCAATGTTCTCCATAGTGAAATAACGTTTAAGTCGTGCAAATCGCTCCCAAAATGACATTGCTTGTTGCAATCTCTGATCATTAATTAATAAGTAATCAGGCTTTTCTACTTGAATTTCTGCTTGGTTAATAGCGTGTCGCTCTTTGGTAGAATTGGACAATTGCACAAGCTCTGTCCCATATTCATCCTTGAAGAAACCAAATCGCCCTTTTGGCAAGCGAACAGACTGAGGATTATAGTAGGCACAATTAAGATCCTGTTTTGCTGTTACTAGTCGATGAATTAAAATCTCGTGTGCCCATGTAATCTCCCCGAACACGAACCGGACACCATGCCGCTCCAAAAACTCGTAGATAGGCTGCTGAATATTATTCAGGAAGGAAAATGCCCATTTAGTCTGGTAGCGCAGGGTTCGATCTCCATACACAAGCTCGTTGAGACGAAAATCACCCATCGAGTCTCTCTCATGTACCGCGTCATCCTTGCTTAAATAGAGGACAGCATCCGCCCCGTATTTATCTATCAGAAAGTCACGTAGTTTACGATTAACCACAATCCAATAGACAGCAACACCATTAGCTTGTAATTGTGTTGCAATTTCATGAAAGAAATATGTTTTATTATAGTTTGCTACAAAGCAAATATGTGTCATAGCCATAAAATTTACGTTAAGTATTTGTTTAAATAGAATTACGATTTAATGTCGAATTTATTAGCGATCATTTCCAAGAACAAAAGATTGTGCGTTTCAACGACCTGTTCATAGTCATGCATTTCCCATTTACCATTCTTATTAAGTCCGCGCTGATACAATAGTGCTAAGTTAAGTTGCTGCCCAATTTCTGTGTCTTTTAGTGCGGGATTGTTAAACAGGTCGCTGACATACTCACTCATGCAGCCATTTAGATACAAATGATTTGATATACACACCGCTTTGTCACGGTAAATCATATGAGGTGTCAAATCATTTTTATAAGCTTCTCTGAGTACAAATTTGTTAACCCGTTTTTTTGAGCCTCCATGACCAGCACGCCCTACTGTTGTCCTTAATGCTAAGTCCATTGGAATTGATGCTGAATAATTAACAAAATCACGATCAAAAAATGGCAGGCTGCACTGATTACCATAGGATCTTGTAATCCCACTCATGTAGGCAATATCTGAAGTATGCTGACGATCCCATGCGAGATTTGTTATTTCATTAAATACATCTCTTGATGAATTCGTAAAATTTATATTACCTTCAATTGATTGAAGTAACTGCTCTTTTGCCAACCCCCCCCATCTGTTTGCAAGCCCAACTGATGGCGGTGATATAAATATCTTGCAACATATATAGCGATGTCTGATCCCTGAGCCAACCGAATTCCACCCTTGTGTACTCGTCCGTGTGGAAACACTTTTTGTATAATTAGTCCAGCGATTTTAAGTAGCTCTCTAATTGATGGGTTGTGTAAATAATGATGGAGTACAAGTCGATCAATTACATTGTAGGGTGGGGTGAGTATGCGTGAATCTTGACCAGCAAACAGCGTAATACCTTGGAGGTTAGTATCACGAATATGTTCACCAAGGCTCCCCAGCATAATCGCGCCCGGATATGGAAAATTCGATTTTTCTAGCATACTGTAGAGATCAACCTTGCGGTTTGGATCTACTGTGACACAGTTATATTCAAGACCTAGTTGTTTTGCCACGTTTTCTGCTTCGCCAGATTCATCTTGCTCAGCTCCTTTGGTGCGAAAAGTAAAGGCATGAACTCTTTCTAAACCCAAATCACGCTTCAAAGCAATAGCCATGACGGTTGAATCAATGCCACCGGATAGATATATCCCATTAACCACACCAAGCCGTTTTTGGTGTGCACTCGTTATTGATTTACGTAAGCCGTTGTAGATATTTTCACCACCAATCGTTGAAGCAATAAGTTTGTTATTACCTTTTATGGTGATATTTCCACCTGTATCAATTACAACGCTTTTACCGCGTGGTACACAAAAAACCCCCTCAAATAATGTTTTAGGTTCTGCAACATATTCATACATTAAGAATTCAGCGCATGAAATCAAAGAGAATCTGCGTTCATTTCGTGCAGAGACAACTTGATAAACATTGGTGCCTACGATTAATCGATGTCCTTCAATAGTATAAAAAACATTTCTGATACCAGACCAATCACGGGCAAGCACAATCTCACGACGTGATGGATATATAGCTGCAATTGCATACTCAGCATCAATATCACTAGTGGCATCAACTGCCCCAGACAACCATTTATCTAATGCTGTATAGTCTGTTTCACCACAATACGATTTAAGGTCAGCTAGTACAAAAGTATCCTCGAACTTAAATCCACTGCCTAGGTTGGCTTTAATTGCCTCGTTTGCTTGTGTAGTCCAATCATCTGTTGGAAGATTTAGATTAACTTCAAATAACAAATTCATGATTTTTCCTAAAATAGACCCTTCAGTGTGAAATACTTTGGGCGGTTATGAAACTAAATTAAACGAGGCAGTCTATGCCTGATAATATAAAGACTTAAAACTATAATCGTGAAGTTTGTCACTGCGCCAAATACCATTGCGGTTGCAATACGATTGACCATTGGACCATTAGTAAAAACAATCCAAGTAAAAAAAACACTAGCAGCGGTAAATGCACTAGCCAAAATAAAAATATTCTTATTTGCGCGATTTATATATAGCTCTAGGTATGAACTAATGCACCACAATAATGTGTATACAATAATTAAATTTAATGTTGAATCTATTTTAAAAATTATGTTTAATCCGAAATATGGGGTGAGCCATGCCAAGCCATAAGCAATAACAGATGTGATAACTAATATTACTAGGTATGAAAAAAATGCCTGAAGATGAAGGCTTTTACTATTGCTTATAAATAGTTGTTTTGACAAATACCCACAAATCGCCACGTGACCCAGTTGTATACTTATTGCCAAACGCTGGGAAAATGACAATTTAAACATTTCATTTTCATTCAAATGACCATAAGCATATAGCTTCCCAAAATTTCCAATCGCCATAG
Organism: Crenothrix polyspora; assembly: GCA_945903675.1. Lineage (GTDB taxonomy): Bacteria > Pseudomonadota > Gammaproteobacteria > Methylococcales > Methylomonadaceae > Methylobacter_C. The sequence continues at coordinate 12,704 of CAMDOP010000030.1, read as the reverse complement.
CGAGCGCAACAGTAGCTAGTATCGGCCAGCCGTATTTAAGTGCTGCGCCAATATGGCTTATTAAAGTTCCTATGCTACTTTTAATGTTTGTTAAACCTACTAAAGCCAGTACTGATAATACTGTTAACAGATGTGGCACACCCAAAGCTATTGCAAATCTTACATCACCGATATCACCTAGAGTCCAAATCAAAACACCGCCAGCAATATAAAGGGGTATAGAAAAATAAAATACTTTTGAAGGTGTATCTGCAATGCGGTACCAAACAGCTAGAAAACCAATCATCGCAAGATATAATGCACGTGTAGATGTTCCAATCAAGTCAAGAAGCCGATCAGGCATTATGACTGTGACTCCAACGCCAATCATCACTACAATAACAAAATAAATTATTAATAACAGCTTGAATGAGCCAAAAATATCTTTCACCAATTCAATAGATTCATCGCTTTTTTTATAGGCATATAAAAGATAAATTTTTAGTCCACCATCCAAAAACAATCCACACACGCCAGCAGAGGCAAAAATAAATTCGATTTGATTGTATCGCGCCTTGTCATCAGTTAAATACATTACGCTAAGGGGAAAGGCGAATATCAGCGCTTTCTCAAGATAACTTAATGCTGCGTATGAGAGAAATCTATGTATTTTTGGCCACAAAAGACTACTCATAAATGATTCACATAATTATTTTTTGTAAAACTTATTAAATACATTGGCAATGGTCATTGGTTAACATAAAGACTGATAATTAATTTAATTAGCCCGATAATTATCTAATTCAGCTAATTAACTGCCAGTTCAACCCCGTGCCACGCAGCACATCCTGCTTTACCGTTCTACCCAAAACCTGCTCCAGATATTTGGTAGGTAAGCCTAAGCCCGGTCGTATAGCCCTCACATTGTCTTTCGTTAGTACATCACCGGTTTTGAGATCTTTGACTATGTAGAGGGAGCGTCGAAACTGTAGTGATTTTTTCTCGGCTTCGGTTGCGCCATAGCTAACTTTCCCCAAGGCCTGCCAAGCCCGTTCAGTCTCTAACACCAGTTGTGCCATTTCGGCAGGTTCCATAGAAAAGGTACTGTCGACACCGCCATCGGCACGATTAAGGGTAAAGTGCTTTTCGATGACTGTGGCACCCAAGGCAACGCTGGCGACTGATACACCAACGCCCATGCTGTGGTCAGATAAACCGACTTGGCAATCGAACAGTTCACGCATGTGTGGGATGGTCAGAATGTTGGTGTTATCGGCGGTGGCTGGATAGGTGCTAGTGCATTTTAGCAAAATTAAGTCCTTACAGCCTGCCTCACGGGCCGCGCGTACAGTGTCATCCAGTTCGGCAATACTGGCCATGCCGGTGGAGATGATCATCGGTTTCCCGGTAGCGGCAACGCGACGAATCAAGGGCAAATCGGTATTCTCGAACGAGGCGATTTTGTAACAAGCTACATCTAGGCTTTCTAGCAAATCTACCGCTGTATCGTCAAAAGGTGTGCTGAACGGAATAATACCCAATTCCCGCGCCCGCTCAAAAATAGGTTTATGCCATTCCCAAGGTGTGTAGGCTTCACCGTACAGCTTGTAAAGTGAGGTGCCCGCCCACAGGCTGTTAGGGTCGCTGATGTGAAATTCGCGCTCATCCAAATCCAAGGTCATGGTGTCGGGAGTATAGGTCTGTATTTTTAATGCGTGCGCTCCGGTCTTAGCCGCTGCCTCGACGATTTCCAAAGCACGTTCTAGTGATTGGTTATGGTTGCCAGACATTTCGGCGATGATGAAGGGCGCTGAATTATTGCCTATTAATCGATTTTCTATATGCATTTTACTCTCAAATTGATAATTAGATAATTGTTCGACCCAACATAAACGCTTCAGCTGCTGCACAGCCAACTATCGCACCTCTCCATCGTGCAAGGTGTTCTGTAGCCTCGATAGATCGTGGATGTGGGAAGTCCCTCATTTCAGACTGATAGGCACGTAATGCCTCCAGTTTTTGCGCCAGATAATCCGTTACATCATAAAAATAATTCGGGGCGAAAACCATGCCAGAAGCAGCTGGCCGCCATTCGGTACTTGAAGACACTTCAAAGAACAATAGATTTTTCACTGAATATCCAGGTTGCGGGCGACAGGCCGCAATGACTGCATCATGCAGGACTCTATGATCAATATTGACGTCGCCAGTATGATGCGTTAGTACCAAGGAAGGTTTGTTGTGGTCAATCTCTGTTTCTATTAGTTTCACAACATCCAGTAACTCTAACCCATCCATGCGATTGTCAGGCAGTGAACACAGCTTAAGTGAAGTTGAACCCAGTATATTATTAGCCGCTTCAGCGCATTTAGCCAGATCGGATAAATCCGCCTGATGAGATAGAGGATCGCGACTAACACTCCGGCTTGTTGCACCTTCAGCGACGATAAGAATATGCACTTGCCATCCTTCTGCGACGAGTCGTGCAATCGTTGCACCGCAGCCTAACACCTCGTCATCTGGATGTGCTGCAATTACAAGGGCTGTTTTCAAGATTTTCTCCTGGAAATTTTAACATCGGCTATGATTGAATCCGACTTTAAACTGGCACGACTTAACTCCAGTTTGAAATTTTTTGTTTCATAGAAAGCGCGGGGATAGCCTTCCGCATCCAGCATCCTGATATAGTCGAAGACTTCTTCTAATTCGGCTAATTCAGCTAAATCGCCATCTTCAGGGGCGCGGCGACTGAAATTTGTTGGTACGCCAACTTGTGGCTGCGCTGTCGGTTGCTCGTGCAAAATGCACACTATCATTTCTTCAGTGAGCTTACTTGCACGTAACAGAATTTCTTCCGCTGTGCCAAACAGTGACAACGGGCGCTTCATATAAATTGGGCCAGCATCTAAATCCGCAACACAACGTAGCGCCGTCAATTGCGTTTCACAAATGCCGCGTACTATAAGATTCTGAAGAGGGCTACCACCTCGGCCAAACGGCAAATCAGTCATGTGAAAAATCAGACACTCAAACTTTTCAAAAATATTCCCAGGAATCTTCCATGACCAATGGGGAAAAAATATAAATCGCGGATTAAAGTCAGCAAGAATAGAAGAATCCAGCTCGAACGGAGCTCGCACACGAAGTATCTCTATTCCGGTGAGTTCACGTATATTTTTCTCAAGCGTATCGTGGCGTGTATGGGGTGTTGCAATCACAACTCTTAGTCCTGTCATTGAATCAGTTTCCTTTCCATGAAAGGACTCTGTGCTGCTCTTCGAATCCAGCCGCCAGAAAAACGTGTAATGATGCTATATTTTTTGGCATAACTTCCGCTACTATTGTGTTAATTTTAGGGTAGTTTTGTAGCAACCATTCCTTACTAGTACGCAATAAACTCTTTCCCAAACCACGCCCTGTCATTTCTGGATTCAAATATATCGAAACCTTTGCTTGTTGTGTACCCATAAAATCATAACGAATGACACCGACCTCTTTCCCGCTCAAACTTCCTATGAGTAACACGCGTTGTAAGTCAAACAAACTCCGATTCCACCAGGTAATATGCATATCCAAACTCACAGGTGTCGGATCGAAAAAAAAGCGTCGCGTTGTTTCATGGTTACGCCATGGCCAAACAATCAAAACATCATCAGTAACAGCTAATCTGACATCAACAGCAGCACCGATTGCTTCCACATTTGTAGAATATAACTTTCTTATGTCGCGTAATATCCCATCGCCATCAATTACTTGCATACTCTTGTTAGAAATAAACTGCCTTAAATAACTATTCTCAATAAGAGACCTAGTATGTTTTTGGATTGTACTGTTCAAGTCGCCACTTTTTTCTGGTGAGTACAACACCCCCTCCAGTGCAGCATCTGCAACCTGTCTCTGCTGGTTATCTGCGGTACAAAAAGTTAAAGTCGGCAATCCCAAGCAACAACGCTCCCATGTTGCCGTCCCTCCCGCACCAATTGCTAAATCGGCAGCAGCCATTAATTCGGCCATTTTGTCGGTTTGTACATGACAAATAAATCTATGTGCGATGCAACTTGTTTCGATCTCTGCGCGGTAGGGGTGCTGCGCCCCAATCACCACATCCACTTGTATTTCTTCAAGTTGTATCTCAGCCAAAGCCTTAATGGCTAGGTTTGTGTAGTTATCGGCATCCATACCACCAAAAAATACGAATATTCTTTTTACTGCTCCTGTACGTGGTTTAATCTGCTCACGCAACTGTCTAAATTTTTCACGCAATAATGCGTAGCGTGGCCCTAACAATAATTGGCAATGCGCTGGTACTTTGCCGCTATAACGTGTTTGCATATCAGCATAGAAATTCTGATCTAGCAATATATCGCAATCATGTTGACGATCAGCAATATCGTCGATGACCATGATTTGCTTGGCCATTTTACGCAGTGCACTTTCCCAACGTATATCTAAAGCATAATGATCAACAATCAGCCAATCCCAAGCTTTATCGGCTAACGCCTGAATGCTATCTTGTGCATCCTGCGCTTGGCTTGTACCTAACCAAGCTGAATGTGCTAAATCATCTATTGGTGATGTTTGGGCATTGTCAGCCAACAAAGTAAAGTCCATGCCTTTTTCTGCCAGCATGTCACGTAAATACACGGGCAGTTCGCGGCTGATAAAACGTATCTGTGCGCCATGTTGTTTTAATGCTTCAGCCAAGGTTAGGCAGCGCATGAAATGTCCAGTACCTATTTGGCTGCTTGCGTCGGTGCGGATGGCGATATGTTTAACGACCATTATTAATCCTTACGACCCATGATGATGGGGGCCAGTATTTCGGCACGCTCCCAATCATCCTGTGTGTCGATGTCCTGAACTTGCCAGCCGGGAATAATGACTGGCGCTGAATACCGATCAAATATGTGTTTGTTCTGTAACCATGCGTCAGGTCGACCCCAATAGAATTGTGCTGCATCATGTAATGCGATAGGCAGGTCTTGAGAACGTTTAGTAAAATTTTCAGGAAAAAGCATCTCTAATCCGCCTTCGGCAGTTTGCTTAATTGAGCGTAATATTGGCGCAGCAAAGTCGGTCACGGTAAAAACATAATCCCATGCACCTGATTTAAGTGCTTCTAATCCGCGCTTTAAGTCAGCGAACGATACATATTGTAATCCGAGAATCTCGCAGGCTTTTTGGGCTGCGTTGCGGCGTACGGTTAATTCTAGTTGCTGCGCAGATTGTTCGCCTGTGCGAGAAAATACGCCATCAGCCAAAAACGCAACATGTACGATAGCGCCTGTATCAATTAGTTTGGCAATCTTACCACCACAACCGAGGACTTCGTCATCTGGGTGTGCGGCTAGGATAAGTACATTATTAAAATTGATCACCATGCTGACCAGCCCCCATCTACAACAATATTGCTTCCGTTTACAAAAGACGAGGCTGATGATGCAAGAAATAGTATTGGACCTTTGATTTCATCGGATTGTCCGATACGTCCCATAGGGACTTTATTAGCAAGCTTTTCAATAAATGCTGGGTTCCCATTTTGTACAGACAATGAAGGAAATGGTCCAGGCATAATGGAGTTTACACGAATACTTTCTTTGCCAAACTCACAGGCGGCGTAACGAGTCCATTGTAGTAATGCTGCTTTCGCTGCACCATAAAATGGTGGGTTAACCTCTGTATGCGAATCATAAATCCGTTGATCTGGGCTGACTATTGCATACATTGTGGTAAGATTGATAATTGATGCGTCTCCATCTTGCTGGACTGCTTTTCTTAATGAAGGTAAGGCAGCGTTGAGAAGATTATGCGCAGCAATAACTGTGACATTATAACTATTAGAGTAATCCTCCCCATTAGATGTTTCTATACTCCCAGCTCCGCCAGTATAAGCATTATTAATAAGAATATTTAAAGGCTTATCTTGTCGATTAACAAAGTAACTTTCAATGGCTTTTTGATCAGTTATATCAAAAATAGCAGTTTCTGCGGAATAACCAGGTTTAATTAGTTTTTTAACTAGTTCATCCCCTTGCTCTTGCGATCGTGCATTAACCAATATATGTGCACCCGCTTCAGCTAATATAAAGGCCATGGCTTTGCCAAGGTAACCTGCTGCCCCAGTTATTAAAGCTGTTTTCCCTTGGACTGAGAAAATATGGGTTCCTTTTTTCATAGACTACCCTTTTTCCAGGCACTAGGATTGAGAGTTGCCTCACTTAACTTTGGTCGAGTAGATTGTATGAGTTTGACTTGTTTCGTCGACATGTTGGGATGGCTAAAATAGTTAATGTTTTCTAGTAATTGGTCTATGTTATCCACTCCTATAGCAATACCATCAACCCAATCTAAAGCGTTTACGTAACTTATACATAAATCAATTATGTTTTGTCTTTGACATACGCCAACCTGATTTAACAACCATTCTTTAATGATGGATACCTGCTCTACATTTGCTCTTAGCCACAAAGTATTATCCGTACTTGGTAATAAGCCTTGCAGAAAAACACTCCGGACGTGAATAGTCAGTTTACGTGACATTTTGATTGCTAAAATATCCATTACAATCATATCCCATCGCCAGTCCAATAGGTTATAAGGCAGTTGGATATAGGTAATTTCAGGTACCGACAACGCCTTCGAAAGCTCTTCGGGATTTTGAACAGAAACACCTAGTTCACCTATGACACCTAATGCTTGAAGTTCTAGTAGTCTTTGCCAGACACTCCCATTCCACTCTGATAAGAGTGACGCTCTATGTAGCATTAATACATCAATTTTTGAGGTTCCTAAAGCCGTACATGATTGAAATACACTGGATTCTACAAATGCGTTTAATGCTGATTTAGATATTTCTTTTGGACAATCTTCTAAAGGTGATAACTTAGTAATTATTTTTGCACGGCCAGACCAACCACTTCTTAGCGAATGACCAATCATATTTTCACTAGTGCCATAGGCTCTGGCGGTATCCAAATAAATGACCCCATTAGTGATAGCGGTCTTAATCAGTTCTTGACACTGACTTTTACTAGGCTGTCCTGTTTTATTTGCTATACCGTAATCAAATCCCAATTGAGCTGTTCCCAAAACTAGTTTTGGTATGGGTGAAGAAGTGATTGGTTGAAAAGGTGCTTTCTCAAGACGAGTGACTAAGTCAAGAAACGACTCTTGAATAGGATCAATTACATCTGAAAAAACCTTCTGTGCAACAAAATAGTCATCTAGGCAATCTACAGTGCAACGAAAGTGTCCTTTTCTTAGATCAAGATATTTCTCAAAGTAAGATAAGCCAAATTTTCTAATAATTGAAGGGGTAACATGCTCCTTATCATAGTCATCTGTATCTCCCATGGCTGCTTCACGCAAATGACCTAATCGAGTAACTTCTGCACTCATGCCGTATGGCAGTCCAGAGTGCTGACCGTTACAACATATATACTGTATATTCTTGTTGAGAAATTCATTTTTAATTTCGTCAAGAAATTTTCCATCTGGGAAAACATTATCTGCGGTGAGACGAAAAACAATTGTGTTATTGTCATAAGATGATAAAGCATTCACGACTCTATCTAGAGTATTCTCAAGGCTGCCACGGTAATATGATATTCCGTGCCTTTGAATAAGTGCTACCAAACCATCGTCACTCGGTTCATTTGATGTAGCAATGATTACTTTTAATCCTGTATTGGCAGCCCGCTTAGCAGCTAATACGACTAATGGGATACCATTAATTGGTAGCATAACTTTAGCAGGCAATCTAAATGAGTTAGTCCTTGCTTGTAAGACTATTACGCTATTCATTGCAGATTTCTTTTTGTATCACTGTTACTACTTGTTCTTGCTGCGCCTCTGTCAAATTTGGATACAAAGGAATACTGATAGCCTCGGAATAATACTGTTCTGCCTGCAAGCAATATCCGAGCTTGAAGCCCATCTCTTCGAAGTAAGGTTGTCGATAGACTGGGATGTAATGCAAATTGACTAATATCCCCGCTGCAATTATGGCTTCATAGACTTGGCGCTGTGTTTTGTTGATTTCATCCAGCTTTAATCGAATCACGTATAAATGATAGCCAGAATAACTATCGGTATGTTGCCAAGGTGTAAAAATCGGCATATCGGCCAGTAATTCATCATAACGTTTTGCAATAGCGTGGCGCTTGGCAACAAATTCATCGAGTCGCCGTATCTGGCTCACACCAAGTGCAGCTTGCATGTCTGTCATGCGGTAATTGAATCCTAACGCTATTTGTTGATAGTTCCAGATTTCTTGTGCTGGTCTTGGTTGCATGTCTGTAATTGTATTGCTGATACCATGACTGCGTAATAAATGCATATGCTTGGCCAGTAAGTGGTTGTTAGTCACCGCGATGCCGCCTTCGCCAGTAGTGATTATTTTAACTGGGTGAAAGCTGAAAATGGTAATGTCGCTATAGCAACAATTACCGATTGGTTCATCGAGATATTTGCCGCCTATGGCGTGCGAAGCATCTTCAATAATCTTGAAGCCATAGTGTTGACTAAGCTTATAGATGCTAGCCATATCACAAGCTTGTCCACATAAATGCACGGGGATGACAACCTTGGGTAGCTTGCAGATTGCTTCGGCATGCGCCAATTTTTCTGCCAAGCGTTCAACACTCATGTTGTAGGTGTGCGGATCAATGTCCACAAAATCGATCTGTGCGCCACAATATAGTGCACAGTTTGCACTGGCTACAAAAGTGATAGGGGTCGTCCAAACGATATCACCTTTGCCTACGCCTAAGGCTAGGCAGGCAATATGCAGGGCGCTAGTAGCGCTATTCACGGCAACAGCATGTTGCACGCTGCAATAATCAACAATGCTTTGTTCAAAAGCAGGTACTGCAGGGCCTTGTGTCAGATAGTCAGAGCGCAGCACATCGACAACAGCTTGGATGTCAGCTTCAGAAATATTTTGTCGACCGTAAGGTATCATCGTTGTCATAGCTTTGCGACTTTATCTTGGTGTTGTACAACCCAGTTATGTAATGTTTCAATACTCATCCATTCAGTATTGTTATCTGAGCAGTAGGTGAAATCTTCTGTCACTTTTGTGCCATCTTTGATGCGATTTTGATCATGAGACCAGCCATTTATGGCAGGTAATACTTTATAGTGTTCAGGGTATTCGTAGGTATGGAGTGCATCCTCTGCTCCAATCATTTGCTCATGAAGTTTCTCGCCAGGACGTATGCCAACTATATCGTGTTTAGCATCAGGTACGGTGGCCAATGCGATGTCTGTTAGTTTCATCGAAGGGATTTTTTTAACATATATTTCACCACCGACCATATCTTCAAAGGCATGCCATACTAGCTCTACACCTTCCTCCAATGTAATCATGAAGCGAGTCATACGTGCATCTGTGATTGGCAATGCACCCTTATCTGCAAGGGATAAGAAAAATGGAATGACTGAGCCACGCGATCCCATCACATTACCATAGCGCACCACTCCAAAACGAGTACCATGAGCGCCTGAGTAAGAGTTGCCTGCTACAAACAGTTTGTCGGAAGCCAATTTTGTTGCACCGTAAAGATTAGCAGGGCTGCTGGCCTTGTCGGTCGAAAGAGCAATCACACGTTTGACGCCGCGATCTATACAGGCATCAATCAAGTTCATCGCGCCCATAACGTTAGTTTTGACACATTCGAAAGGGTTGTATTCAGCCGTGGGTACGATTTTGGTTGCAGCAGCATGGACTACAAAATCAATATCATCTAGTGCACGTAATAAACGGTCTTTGTCACGCACATCTCCGATAAAAAAACGTACGCGTGGATCATCGGCAAAGAGTTTGGCCATTTCCCATTGCTTCATTTCATCACGAGAGTAGATGACTAGGCGGCGAGGATTGTATTTTGCTAGTGTCATCGGTACAAAAGTGTGCCCAAATGAGCCTGTGCCACCGGTTATCAAAATATTTTTATCATTAAGCATCGTTTTTCCTAATAGTGTAAGCACTATATTGAATGTTTAATTGCGCCAGACTGATTAAGGCGCATAGTCATGTAGTGTCGATTAGCCGTGCGTGGTATCTATGTGTGATTTTATCTGTTCAGTTTTAAGTTAGTGCTGATAACGCTAAGGTTAGTGCAAAAGACCGTTATAAAAAATACAGTGGCTATTATCAGCGGCGGTGCTTTAGTCGTCAACAGTAGTAATACGTATAGATATACTTTTTTTTTGTATGACTATTATTTTACTACTTAGCCTAAGTGGCCTTTTTTTTAGATTAGGTAATGGCGCAATAATAAACCACTACATTTATAGGATGTGAATAGTTAATTGTTCCGACGTTCCGGCGCCACTGCCCAAAGTTAAGGGGAAAAGATGGAGTGCAATAGCTTCAGCTGTTTTAAAACACAATAGCTGAAGCTATTGAACTCCAAACTTTTACTTTTTCGCTTAACTTAATGGTAGTGACGCAGAGCGTGGGAACGATAAAAGGTTGGCTTTGCTGCGCAGTAAGCGTTTCATCGTCCAGTCGAAGGTTATTAATTTTCTTTTTGACCTTATGATTCGGTGCTAATAAGGTGTTCTATCGCAGAGACACTCAACCCAGTCACAGCCGCGATGGTTTCAATGGTGGCACCTTGTTGTATCAATTTTAAGCCTATCTTTTTTGTTGTTTGTTCTATTCCTTTCTCAAGCCCTATTTCAATTCCTTTATCTATTCCTATAGCCTCACCTTCGTGATAACCATCACCAAAAGAAGACTCAAACATACTGGCTTGATAACGCAAGTCATCTTTATAATGTTCATAAGCTTTTTGTTCCTCTTCAGGCAAAGCCATAATACTCAGTTTTTTTTCAGCTTCTTTTAAACCTTTTGCGGTGAAATTTTCTTTTATTTCTTCATTTTTTAAGAAATAAATCCATTCATCCAAGGTGTCTTTGGCGATGTCATTAAAACGGTTTATCTTAATCAAGTAATATTCAGGGTAGAGTGATTCTATGCTATCTTTTTTGAAGAGTTGTTTTTGTTTTTCGTTCAGTTCCAAAAGATCATGATCATGTAAACCTATAAATCGAGTCGTACCTTTATAGATATAATCTGTGCCACTACCTAAATCAAAATAAAGAATATTGATTGAAATAACTTTCGTTATTCCGGTATAGGCTTTTCCTTCTTCCATGTATTCTATGGCTGTTTTTGAAACGCCGTAGAAGATGCGCTGTAAATAGTCATATTCTCGATCATATTGTATTTCTATGATGATTATTTCTTGCTGGCTATTGCGGACTTTTAAATCAACGCGGTTAAATTTGTCGATTTTATTTTCTTTATTGCTCTCACTTTCTAGCACATCCAGAATAATAATATCTTCTTTAAGTAGTTCACTTAAAAAGCCTTCCAATATGCCAAAGTTAGCTTTACTGCGTAATAAACGTTTTATGGCCCAGTCAAAAGTGATTAATTTTCTTTTTGTATTCATGGTATTAGGCATTGGATGTTAGGTGCATAAAAAAAGATGTCAGATTCGATTGATTTCAGCAAGTTGCTGTTTTAGCCACTTGGTTAAATCATTCACTTGGCTTACGTGGCTACCAACTTTAGACGGGACAAAACGGGAGTGAAAGCCTAAAATTATCGTTCCCACGCAGAGCGTGGGAACGATGACTATTCACACTGTCCCGTATTAAGTTGATAGCCTTTTAACTCATCATCCTTGCAACCAATTTTCCAAGTCGTCATGGGTTGAAAAATCCAATAAAGCTTCGCCTAACATTTCCAACTGCACGATATTTAGACCTTTTATTTGGTTTTTAGTATTTTCTTCCAACACTCCAAAACGGCGGGTCAATTGACGCAAGATTAATTTCGCTTCGCCTTCTTGTTGACCTTCTTGCTGACCTTCGGCATAAACATCTTGATAGAACTGGGTTTGTTTTAGACTGATATCGTTATATCCGAGCATTTTCTGTATTTCCTCGCGACTGAGTTTAGGAAATTTATATACCAAAATGGTTTCAATCATTTCCAGAATTTGTGTTTGATTATCTGCTACCAATTCACCCTTTTCAATGGCCTGAATTAATGTTCGAGCGACTTCAGGAGCTTGTCGGTTATCCTCGTTGATTAATTGGATCAAACGCACTCGTACTTGTTGGCTTGGTTTATTATCTAAGTCTTCCAAATAGAGTCGCTGCACTTGCTGGCTTTCCAATAATGCCGAATAATGCAGTTCACCATCGGTCTCTATATTCCTCGTTGGATAAAATACCACAGCGCGCCACGGATGCACAGGTTGATTTTGGTGCAGATAGAAGAATATTTCGCAGAAGAATCGGCTGTAAAAACTTCGATCTACCTGATATTGTACTTCAACAAAGATCAGTGGCAAGCTGGGCTTGTCTAAAGGCGGGATCAACACACCATCTAATCGAAATGCAGTTTGTTTAATTTCTTCGGAACGAAACTGGTAGTTTTCTGCGCCTGTTGGCTCTATTCCGGCTAATTCTAACACTAGTTCCGGAGCTTGCTGAAAGAGTTTGTAAAAAAGACTATCTGTTTTCATACCGGTTATGCGTTCTTGGTGAAATCAATGGCAGTTTGCAATTAGGCTACCCACTTAAGACGGTCACTGCCATTAAGTTAAGCGAAAAAGTAAAAGTTTGGAGTGCTGAGCTTAAGAGACTGTGAAAATATTATGAAAACAACACAAAAACAAATTTTTAGTTTTGTAAGTCATTGT
>CAMDOP010000029.1 GCA_945903675.1 Crenothrix polyspora | reverse complement strand
CGGGGGGCAGTGTTTGCTTTTGCATGAAGAGTGGTTTTGTTAAAGGCTTATTGGCCACGTAAAAAGAACTTATCGAGCTCTTGGGTCGATAATTCTATCCATGTGGGTCGTCCATGATTACACTGCCCTATGCGTTCAGTCTGCTCCATATCACGCAGTAAAGCGTTCATCTCATCAATATTCAATCGGCGCTTAGCACGAACCGAACCATGACAAGCAATGGTTGCTAATAACCGATTAGATTGCTCTTGTATGCGTTGACTCATACCATGTTCATTAATATCAGCCAAAACATCACGAATTAACAGTTCTTTATCAACGTTACCCAATAGTGCAGGTGTTGAGCGTAAGATAATTGTTTCAGGCCCCGATCGATTAAGTTCAAAACCGAGACTACTAAAATATTCATATTCTTGTTCAGCTAAATCAGCTTCTGCTGCGCTCACCGTGATCTTAATAGGTAATAATAACGGTTGACTGGGTACAAAACCTTCTTGATATTGCCGCTTTAGACGTTCATAAGTAACTCGTTCATGAGCAGCATGAGTATCAACCAAAATGACACCTTTAGTTGTTTCAGCCAAAATATAAATATTATGTATATGTGCAATCGCATAACCCAAGGGATGCGTATCTTGTTCCGCTGAAACTGGCAAGCGTGGCTTTTGTTCGGCCATTGCATAAGGTGATAAAGATGCATAAGCCGATATGGATTCGGCTATCGATAAGGGTAGTGATGTTTGCTGTGTTAGCCCTGCCTGATAGGTCGGTTTAACATCAAAAATCTTATTTATTGGCGGCGTAGCTAGATCCTCTACCCCAGTAGTATTACCAACAACACTTTGATTTACCCAACTCACTGCCGCAGCAGTATGCTCTGGCCTTAAATCTGCCAAGGAACGATGCAGCGCTGAAAATAAAAAATCATGGACCAAGCGTCCTTCTCTAAACCTGACTTCTAACTTTGCCGGATGAGCGTTAACATCAACTAGGATAGGATCTAGGGTTAAATATAAAACAAAAACAGGATGCCGACCATGATACAAGACATCTTGATAGGCTTGCTTAATAGCATGAGCGACTAACTTATCCCGAATTAAACGGCCATTCACATAAAAAAACTGCATATCTTGCTGACTGCGAGAAAACGTAGGTAAACCTACCCAACCACTAAGTTGTAAGCCTGACGCTGCAAAATCAATTTTTACTGAGCTTTCAATAAAAGCAGGGCCGCAAAGACTTGCGACGCGCTGCTCTTGAGATACTTCAGTCGTTGCTGGCTTTAAATTAAGAATTTCTTTTTGGTTATGCAATAAGCTAAAACCGATCTCAAATTGACTTAAAGCCATTCGTTTAATTAAGGTTTCGATATGCGTGAATTCAGTTTTTTCAGTTTTTAAAAACTTACGCCTAGCAGGCGTGTTATAAAACAGGTCGCGCACATCAACCGTCGTGCCTTGAGGATGTGGATCGGGTTGTGGATCAAAGTCTTGCTCCGATCCATCTGCTGTTACCCGCCAAGCACATTGACTGCCAGCAGTCCGTGAAATTAATGTTAATCTTGCCACAGAACTTATACTGGGCAAGGCTTCGCCACGAAAGCCCATGCTAGAAACTTGTTCCAAATCTTGTAAGGTCGCTATTTTACTGGTGGCATGTTTTGATAAAGCTAAGGCTAAGTCTTCTTTATCGATGCCACAGCCATCATCTCTGATTTTTATCAGCCGAGTACCGCCCTGCTCAATTTCAATAGTAATCTGCCCTGCCCCAGCATCAAAACAATTTTCAACCAGTTCTTTAACGACAGATGAAGGTCTTTCAACCACCTCACCCGCAGCAATTTGATTAACCAGTTGAATGGGGAGGGCATGAATACGCATGAGTTAACCTAAAACAAAAAAGCCTTATTCTATAGGAGTGGTTAACTTCGTGATAGTTTTACAAGAAGATTCGAGGTGAATGGATAAATGACTTAATACAATTGCACTTTTAAGCACACCCAGTTCAGTTCTCCCCGTTATGCAATCGCCATTGCTGTAGCATTGTCAATAAGTCTTTTGTTTTAATGGGTTTGCCAGAAAAATCATTCATACCTATTGCTAGACAGCGCCGCCTATCTTCCTCTGTTACGCTAGCTGTTAAAGCGATCACTGGTAGTGATGCATAACGTGCTTGTTTACGAATCTCAATAGTGGCTTCATAGCCATCCATGTTGGGCATATGCAAATCCATTAAAACGATATCAAAGGCTTCTTGCTCTAATGCGGCTAACGCTTCTAAACCATTATTAGCAATCACGACGCTAGCTCCAAAATTTTTTAGCACTTCATTAATGATCATCTGGTTAAAGGCATTATCTTCGGCCAGTAGAATCCGAACACCGCTAAGCGGTTCTGACTTTAAAATTATTGAGGGTATGACATGCGGATCAATAGTTGATAAATCCCCATACGGGAGTACCAACTCAAAACTAAAACAACTCCCTAATTCAGGCTGGCTGTCTAGCTTAATGCAACCACCCATTAACTGCACTATGTTTTGACTGATAACCAAGCCTAAGCCTGTACCATCAAAATTTCTAGAAAAAACAGCATCCACTTGGCTAAAGGGTTGAAACAACTCGTCTTGCTTCTCTAGTGGGATACCGATGCCAGTATCGGTGATTGCAAATAATAGCCTAGCTTGCTGATCATCGATTTGTAGTAAGTTAATGCTTAACGTTACCGAACCCTGTTTAGTAAATTTAATGGCATTGCCCAGAAGATTAATGAGCACTTGTCTTAAACGAACGTTATCACCGATGAACTGTTCAGGCACATTGCTCGCTAAGTCTATACTTAAAGCTAAGTTTTTAGATTGCGCTGTAATTATTAATAGGTTGTATAGTGACATTTGTAAGTCATCTAGACTAAAAGGCTTGACATTAAGCGCTATCTTCCCAGCTTCGAGTTTGGATAGATCCAGAATGTCGTTAAGAATAACGAGTAGATTATTAGAAGCAGTGTTAATGTTTTGCAAATAATCGTTAACCTCTTTCGGCATGACTTTAAGCAAGGCGAGTTCTGAAAAGCCGATGATTGCTGTCATGGGCGTGCGAATTTCATGCGACATATTCGCCAGAAATTGTGATTTAGTTTTGGATAAGCTCTCTGCCCGCTCTTTTGCGGCTATTAGTAGTCGTTCGTTTTGTTTGCGCTCGGTGATATCCATAAAACTGACTACGCAACCGATGACTTTTTCATTCTGTCTAATCGGATGCGATTGGTATTCTACAGGGAAGCTAGAGCCATCTTTACGCCAGAAAACCTCTGTATCGCTAGATAAACTTGATTCACCTTGCAGGGCTTTGTATATGGGACATTGCTGAAAGTTATAGGGTGAACCATTAGCATAGGCATAATGAAATAACTGGTGGTTATTTTTGCTTAGTACGTCCTGTTGGGAGGCATAACCGAGCATAGTTAACGCTGATGTATTCATGAAGATACAGTTGCCATTGGTATCGATACCGTAGATACCTTCACCAGTGGCATTGAGTATTAAGTCTAGGCGAACATTGGCTTGATTACTTTTGTCTTTTAAAACATCATTGGCCGCTTTGAGCTTCAGATGGTTCTTTACTCGTGCCAATAATATAGCGGGGCTAATTGGCTTAGTAATGTAATCGACCGCTCCTAACTCTAAACCATGCTGCTCATCATCAATATCGGATAGGGCCGTTAAAAATATAATAGGGATGTCTGAGGTCTTAACATCGGCTTTTAGTTGTTCACATACTTCGAAGCCAGAAGGCCCCGGCATTAAAACGTCCAGCAAGATGAGGTCTATGGAGTCATCATCCTGAGCAATCTTAAGTCCTCTATCGCCATTAGTGGCCGTTTTGACCTTGTACTGATGCTTAAGTAGCCCAGCTAATAAATTAATAATGTCAGGAGAGTCGTCAATGATAAGAATGACAGGTTTTAAGATTAAGTTCATTTGATTCCAGAGTTCTTTTTATAATCAGTTAACTAGTTAATGTGCTTAGCATTTGTTGATAGATGACGTTTTATTAGTAATTTTAATCCCAAGGGATTCTAATGCTTGGCCCATAATAGACAGGCAATTCTTTCATCAACGTTAATGCACTTTCAAAATCATAGTTTCCTACAGCAAGCTGAATTTCATTGAGTAGTGAATCAATCGCAGAGCCATGTGAAGTTTGTAATAATTCTTCTAATATATCTCCCGCACTGGTATCGTCATCTTCAAGAAAACTTTTCAGATCTTGAGTTAATTTAATAAAGGTATCATCAGACAGGGGGGCAGTTGCTTTTACTAATGTCACAGCCGTTGGTAATGATGCTAAGCCAGCAATAACAATATCAAGTTCTATCAAAGTCAGTGTTAAATGGTGTGAAATAACATCTTGGCTACTACCTTTATGACAAGCGATCTCAAGTTTTCCCGCAGCCAAATAAACAGCATTAGCACCAATGTTGCCTGCCGTACCTTTTAATGTATGTGCTGCACGAGCTTGGGCCGTTGGATCGGGATCAGTAGTCGCTAATCTAAAGAGCTCAGAAAAGTTTTCTTGTCCTACACGAAACATAGCAAGTTGACGCTGATAGAGCTTGATGTTGTTCATCGTGGTTGCAAGACCGACTTTCATATTGATGCCCGGCAAGGTCTCAGGCAAGCTCAGTGCAGCTAAGTTTGATACTCCAAGGTTAGCAGTTTCTGTCACTAAATTAACCCTAGGGTTAGACGGTGTAATCCATTTGGCCATGGTTTTAAACATTGTTTGAAGATGTAATGGTTTTCCAATATGATCAAACATTCCAGCGGCAATAACTTTTTCTTTGTCGCCTGCCATGGTATTGGCTGTCATGGCAATGACTGGCAGTGTTGCCCAAGCAGGATTTTTACGAATTTCTCGTGTCGCTGTAAAACCATCCATTATCGGCATTTGACAATCCATCAAAACGCCATCAAATTGCTCACCTGTATTAAGAATATCAAGTGCCTCTTGGCCATTTTCGGCTAGTTTGATACGAATGCCTGCGCTGCCTAGTACTTCTATAGCGAGCTCTTGGTTCATTTCATTATCTTCGACCAACAAAATATAGGCTCCACTCAGCTTAGTAATTATTGGCTCAATATGATCATTTTTATGAGTAGAAGCTATGTCATGCATCCCCTTATAACCTAATACCTTCAGGGTCTTCCTAAGTAAATTAGTGGCAATGATAGGTTTGATTAATACAGCCTGTAAATTCACACCCTGCTCCTGTGCAGAATCGCGCACATCATCTCTACTAAATGCGGTCACCATAATGATGGCAGGTTGTTTCGATAGGTTTAAATGTGGTATGCGCTTAATGGTTTCTATGCCATTCATGAGTGGCATTTTCCAATCCATATACAGCAAATGATAGGGAGAAGTCAGTTGATCTGCGCTCATTAACATATCCAGTGCTTGCTGGCCATTTTCTGCGACATCAACGTCTAGGCCCAGACCTTGCGCCATTGAAGCCATAATTTCTAGTGCCATCGGATTGTCATCAACGACGAGCGCACGAACACCCAGAAGCTCTTTTGAACTCCATAGCTGAATTTGGCTGGTTTGATCAGAATTGTTGATGCCAAAATAGGCATGAAAATGAAAGATTGATCCCTGTTCGGGTAGACTTTCTACCCAAATATGCCCCATCATGAGTTCAACGAGTTTCTTTGTGATCGCCAGTCCCAAGCCAGTGCCGCCATATTTGCGGGTGGTTGATGAGTCAGCCTGACTAAATGATTGAAACAACTTGTCGCATTGTTCGGACGTCATCCCTATACCCGAATCTTTTACCCAGAAATGAAGAGTAACGCCCTCAGTGTTTTGGGTAACTGGTTCTACACCGATAATAATTTCACCTTGATCGGTAAATTTGATGGCATTATTGCAAAGATTGACTAAAATCTGCTCTAGTCTAAGGGGGTCACCTATTAAATAGAGCGGTAGATTGTTAGTCTGACTGAATAATAATTCAAGGCCCTTTTCTTCAGCATTGATACCAATTAGGTTGATCAAGTTATCTAGCACTTGGTCAAGCTGAAAATGAGCCTGCTCCAGGGTCATTTTGTCAGCTTCTATCTTGGAGAAATCAAGAATATCATTGATGATGCCTAGCAAGTTTTCTGATGCTCGGCTGACACGTGTTATATAGCCTCGCTGTTTAGTGTTGAGATCTGTTTTCAGGGCAAGGTTAGACATGCCAATAATCGCATTCATAGGCGTACGAATTTCATGACTCATGTTAGCTAAAAAGTCAGATTTGGCTTGCGCTGCTTGTTTGGCAATGAGTGTGGCTTTAGCGAGTTCTTTGTTTTTAGTTTGTAAATTTAGAAACAAATCTTCACGAGACTCACGACTGATGATGCCAATAAGCTGATTAAAGAGAGCTGAAGGATAGTGTGCTGTATTGAATGGATAATTAACCAACACTGTAAATCTACGGTTTTCTAAAACAAAATCTGAAGCAACTTGCCCCATAGTGATCGTCTTTAATTGAGTCATGCAAGGCGCTGATCCAACGGCCGAAACGCCGCATTGCAAGCGAATACCCTGAGTGTTTTCTGGAAATATCCATACATCTAACAAAGGTTCAATGCCAGCCTGTCGAACCCAGCGACATAGCTCTGAAATCTCTGAGGCCCAATGTGTGCTTGTAATTAAGTCCAGATTGAGTAAGGGCGCAATTTCACGGAATTTATTGCGCGCATCAAAGATGGCTGTGTCGGTGGCCAGATTAATTTGGCCAAGATGGCTTATTTGTTCCATTTTAGTACTATGCACGAAGCATCATCGTAAGTTTTGCCTAGCATATCCACCAGACGATAAGCAATAGTATTCGCATCTTGAAAGCGTAGCCTAGAGGCTTCGTTATGTGCCAATGATTCTGACAAGCCGTCAGTGAACATAATTGCCATGTCGCCTGGCCTGAAGGTAGTCGATTGTTCTGTAAAGCTAGGTAAGCGTTGTCCGAGTATGCCATCACGAGAAACGCCACGCCATTTTTTATCGTTAAATACAACAAGACTGGTATTGCCTATGCCTGCATAATGAACCGTCTGTTGTTTGGCATCAAAAAAGGCTAAACCCAGCGACGCACCTATGTTACCTATTGCGAGCTCATAAAGTTCACTCATTATGGCGGATAAATTGCGTGAGGCGATGGTCTTAATAGCTGCAATAAGTTTTAGAGCCATTTTATATGCATCTGGACCATGACCGGTAGCATCAATAATGGCTAGCAAATAACCTTCCTCTAAAGGTAAGGCGATTACTTGGTCGCCACAGACGAGTTGTCCAGGATAAGCACGTATACGTTTACCAATTTCAAAGTTGAAGGTAGATGAAGGTGCGATCAAAGTATTCTTACTAAAGGCTGCAAGTCCATCTGATGTTGATGAGTAGAAGGCCGTTGTGAGTGAAAAAACTTGCTGACTAGGATCTATTGGTATGTTTTTTTTTGCCCATACACGAGTGCCCTGACCAACATTAGAGAGTATTTCAAAATTATCAGCAATGCGTTTGACACCCGACAAGCCTAAGCCGAGAGTGCCACCTGAACTAAAGTGCTCCTGCATGGCTTGCCTTAAATTAACGATGCCTGGGCCGTTATCCATCGCAAATACTTCAATGTCAACGTTGCCAGGATATTCGTAAGAACGTAGTTCTATATAACCTGATTTTGCATATTTGATAATGTTACTGGCTAATTCGGATACCATGGTAGTAATGAATGATATATCAACCACACTGGCTCCAATCAAGGGTTGCCAGTTTAGCGTTTGAGTAATGGTAATTCTTAGATCTATAGCATCAGTTATAAAAAAGCGACTGCTAGTAGATGAAATATTTTCTTTAAGCATGGTCACTCACTTCCTTTTAAGTGCTTCAAAACTCTGTCTATATCTTCAAGTCCAGAGGCCGTATTGATACCTGAAACATCTGCATCCGCTGAGATTAAAAAAGCCACCATACCAGGATTAAAGCCAATAAAAATGGTCTCTGCGCCCATTAGTTTAATCATGAGAGTGATGTTATGTAAGGCCTTAAATTCAGTTAAATCCAATACGACGATTGCAGATAGGTCAAGAATAACTAAAGTAATGCGATGTGTTTGTATGTATTCAAGAAGATCCGTATTCAATATAGCCAGAGTTTCTAGCACAATGTCACCTTGAAAAATGACGGACAATTGATCATTGACTTGACTCATAGAAACGCCATTATGTTTAGACATATTGATACTCATGTCTAAACAATTGATTGCTGTTCATTTTTTGATTAAGAAATCGTTACGTTGATCAGTTTTAAGGCGATTTCAAAAGCATCGCGCAGCGTAGATGTCGTTTTGACTTCACCAACATTGACGCCCAATTCAATAATAGTTCTTGCAATCGCTGGAGAAATTCCAGAAATAATGGCATCACAACCCATTAACTGCGTTGCTTTAGTGATTTTTATTAATTGATTGGCTACAGCTGTATCTACCGATGCGACGCCACTAATATCTAAAATAAAGACTTTGGTACGAGCTTCAGCTATTTTAGATAGCGACTTATTCATGATGTCTTGGGTGCGACTTGAATCAAGGATGCCGAGTAGAGGTAATAATAATATGCCTTCCCAGATCGGTGTCACTGGTGTGGACATTTCCATCATGGCGTTATGGCTTTCGGATAAACGAATATTTTGAATACGGGTAATTTCGTCTATGACTAAGTAAGTATCAAGAAAAAGCTGTTTTGTTAAAGCATTGGCTATATCACCAATATTATTGGGAATAGGCTTAATATTCCAGAGTTCATCTGACAGTAATTGCAATGCCATAGCCATACCTGCAAAATAAATGTCATTGGGCAAACCAATACGGGCATGGACTTCACCAATATGGCGTCGTTCTTTGATATAACGATCATTGATATTTGCTGCAAAGAAACTTTGCCAGTGGATAATTTGCTGCTCTTGAACTCGATTTAGATTGCTGTCGCTAGAGCTAAAAAACAATGAAAATTCTTCTTGTTTATTGAGCCATACATACCATTTTTCAATAAATTCAGGTATGAAATCGATAAGTAATTTGCCTGCTTGACGAACTAGATCAATGTCGGTAGCAGTGATAGTAAACTTTTCTTTAAGTTGTTCTATGCCTTTATCCATTATAGAGCGTCCTTTTAGGTGCTGAGTGGTTGATGCGGTTTTAGTTCATCTAAGGGTGTTAGTTTTGAACGTCAGGTCATTATTATCTAGCGATTTCTCTAAAACTTTCCGCTAAGACTAGAAAGGCCTTCGTTATATCAGGATCAAGATACGTACTTTGACCCTCAGTTTTGATGTGTGTAGCTTGCTCGCTGAGAAAGTATTTGAGCTTAGGTTGATTTTTTAGCTGCATGGCTAATGCCTTCACATACAAAGACGTGTGCAGCATAGAATGGTCGATTTCATTGTCAGGAGTTTTTGCAAGTTCAGCTAATACTAGGATGGCGATATCTTGGATGGCGACGGGTAGCTTTAATCTTCTGCTGATCTCCGCTTCGATAAAATTACTGTTATCTGTTAAAAAATCATTAGCCGCTTTGATTTTTAGATAGCTCTCTACTCGCGCCAATAATAAAGCTGGGCTGATAGGTTTAAAAATATAGTCAACAGCACCTAACTTTAAGCCCTGTAGTTCATCATCAAGATTGCTCATTGCAGTGATAAATATGACAGGAATATCTGCGGTGTTGACGTCGGCTTTTAATTGTTCACAAATCTCAAAACCAGAAAGCCCCGGCATCATGATGTCTAATAATATGAGGTCTATAGCACTATCATTTTTGGCTATAGTTAGCCCCTTCTCGCCAGAAGTAGCGGCTTTTACCTTATAACTATTTTTGAGTAGTCCCGATACCAAATTAATAACATCAGGGTTGTCATCTATTATAAGAATGGTAGGTTTTAAGTTTAAACTCATTAAAGGTATCCAAAGCATGGGCAAGGATTATATACGCCAATAATTCTAATTTATTTGATATACATTCAAAGTCATAAACAGAGGGCATTTTTGCTCACACCTATTTTGTTAATGTCTAACTCTGAAATGGTCTAATTAAACAGCACACTTCTAGAGACAGATTTATAATGTCTTCAGAGGTGATTATGAGTAATAAACATAAACAGACAAAACCAGATTTCACGATTGAGTTTAAACAATCAGCAGCAAGATTAGTTAATGAAAAAGGTTATACCCATCGCCAAGCTGCCGATAATTTAGGCGTTTCATTAAGTGTCATAGGTCGATGAGTAAGAACTGAACGAGTGCCTGTCGCGGCAAATACAACCAAGAAAAAAGTATTTAATCTACTGGAACAAGACGAACTTATACGATGACGTAAAGAAGTTAATTAGTTGCGAATGGAGCCCGAAATATTAACAAATTCCTTAGTCTTCTTTGTGAAAGAGCTCCAATAAAATATCAATTTATTAGAGAACAACAGAAGACATTCCCCGTGATTAGGCTATGTAAGGTCATGAAAGTTAGCAGCAGTGCCTTTTATGCATGAACTAAAACCCACATTTGTACTGATAAAAAAAACGTCAAAAACAACTACAAGTTAAGGCGATGCAATTATTTGAAGACAGTAAGAAAATTTATGGCTCTCGGCGCTTATCTGAAGCGTTTATAGACGAAGATATTAAAGTAGGTCGCTTTAAAGCTAGGCAATTGATGAGAAAGTTGGCCTTGAAGCCACGTTATCCAAAACGATTTCAAGTAACGACAGACAGCAATCATAATGAAGCAATTGCTCCTAATACCTTAAACAGACAGTTTGATGTTGCGCAGCCGAATAAGGTCTGGACAACTTATATTACTTACGTTTGGACGCTTGAAGACTGGCTCTATGTTGCGGTCGTTATTGATTTATTTTCCAGACAAGTTGTTGGTTGGTCTATTGATGATCACATACGGCCTTCACTGTGCGTGAATGCCTTACAAATGGCGTTTTGGCGACGAAAACCTGACCCTGGATTATGGCATCATTCTGATCGAGGTAGTCAATATGCCAGCAAAGAATATCGAGAGCACTTAGGTACCATGAAGATGCAATAAAGTATGAGTCGTAAAGGTAACTGTTGGGACAATGCCCCTACTGAGCGATTTTTCCGAAGTTTAAAGCATGAGCAAATTAATTACGAAAGATTTAAAAATAAAGCGTCCACAAAGCTGAGTATTATTGATTATTTAGCTTCTTATAATGGTAACCGCATGCATTCAAACACAGTTATCAATCTCCGCTTGAATATGAACGGGAATTCTATAAGGAATCTGCTTAATAAAGTGTCATGTTTTAGTTGACCATTACACTTGCTACTGGCCCTTTATAAGGATTCAATTTGTTGTGTAGTTAATTTTGTTAATCTAGCTATGGTAGCAATATCGAAGCCTTCTGCTTGCATAGCTCTAGCTGTTTCAAATCTCTCCTCAATCTTGCCTTCGATCTTGCCTTCGATCTTTCCCTCGATCTTGCCTTCAACCTTGCCATCAGCAAACGCCGTATCAGTAACTGCTTTCGCTTCATTGTAGGACAGCACACTTTTTAAATAGTCATCATATTGCTCAGTACTCAAATGAGATACTTCAGCTATATCAAAGCCTTTTTGAAAGACTGGTTCGTTTAGAATGGCAGGTATATGATCCATATCTTCTAGGTGCTTCAAGAAGTACACCCACTTGTCAAAATGAGTTTCTAATTCATTTTCTGTTTTATTAAACAAAGGCATCTGCAAGAACTTAAAATGCAGTTTATCGTAAAAAATATCTCCGTCTTGATCTTTTAAACTAACATCTCGTCTAAATTTTCGCTCATCTTCTTTTTCATCGTAAATAAAATCTAAAATGGCAATGAAGTACACGGGCAATAGACGAAAGTCCCATACACCTTTTTTGCCTTGCTCACGAATAGGGAATGTCGAATAAAACAAAGACCGATCTTTGAAAAAGCGCATTTTCGCTTTTTGCATTTCGACAATAAAACGCTCACCGCTGGCGCTTTCACAGTAAATATCAAAAATGGCTTTGCGTTCTTCAAGCGTAGTTGACAAATTTTCGGGATTTTTAAAACTAAGTTTCGCAATTTGGTGATGGGCTGGCAAAAGCTGATTAAGAAAATCAATTAACAGATCCTTGCTACCTTCTTCACCAAAAAGCTTTTTGAAACCGAAGTCAGTATAGGGATTGAAATATTTACTAATCATGAAGAAAATAGAACGATTTGAGGTTAGCTAAGCTGGATCATAGCACAACACACAAAAAGCCCCAAAACTGTGTTGAAATTCTACTTCATCGCTACAACGTTGTGTGACGCAGAGTTTAGGAACGCTATAAGTCAATACTTGGGCAGAGATTCACTCCCACAAATAATAACTATACAATATTTTATAGGCTAGCAACTTAAGACATTACAGATATTAGGTTTAATCGTTCGCCCTTTGTCTGCGCTTAGGAGAGCCCTGTCTATAAGCGAACGATTAAGCTAATGTTCCGTCTTAAATTGGTAGCCTTTATATAAAGCTTTTGATTTTACAACTCACAAACCTAAGGCAGCTACATTGGCTTCTGGCAATGATTGTTTAAAATAACTACGTATGCCATTAAATATAGCATTAGCCATTTTAGTTTGATATTGAACGTTTAATAAGTTTAGCTCTTCTGACGCATTAGAAATAAAAGCCGTTTCCACTAATACAGAAGGAATATCCGGTGACTTTAAGACCATAAAACCCGCTTTTTGTACTGAATCCTTATGGAGTTCTGCAATATTAACGAAATTTTTCAGCACTTGATTAGCGACATTAACACTGGCTTCTTGAGTCGCTGTTTGCGTTAAGTCTAACAATACAGATGCTAATACTTCTTCCTTGTCGTTTAAACTCACATCAACTAGGTCTGAAGCATTCTCAGTATCTGCTAACCAACGCGCCGCTTCACTGGTCGCTCCACTTGTCGATAAGGTATAAACGGATGCGCCTTTTATGTCCGCATTTAGAACAGCATCGGCATGTATAGAAACAAATAAATTAGCTTTGGCAGCTCTAGCAATACGCACCCGGTCTTTGAGACCTACATAATAATCAGCTTTACGTATCATGACAGCCCTCATCCCCGGCTGACTATTAATTAATGCTTCCAATTTTTTTGCTATGGCGAAGGTTATTATTTTTTCTTCAGTTCCGCCAAGACCACGAGCACCAGGATCTTCACCACCATGGCCTGCATCTACAGCGATTATGATGCGGCCTCCATTCTTGGGCATTACTGCCTTATTAACAACAGCCGTCTCTTGTGATTTAGCTGGATTTTTTTTATTGCCTTCAGTTTGATCAGATTTAGGCGTTTCATTTTTGCTAACCAGATTGGCATCTTGATTAAATAAATCTATAACGAGGTGCCTTGTATCTTTAGCATTAGTACTGAATACTAAATTAGTAGCATCCGCTGTCAACTTTAAATCTACGACGATGCGCAGATCGGTGTCATTTTTTAATCCGGCACGAACTCGATCAAATAAGGGGTGTGTTAGTTCTGGTTGAATTAAGCTCTGTTTTAAATGCGCATTTTTAATATCTACAATTAAACGTGACGGGTTATTCATAGCAAAGACTCGATATTGAGTCTGTGCCGTCAAATCAAATACTAGTCGACTTTTCTGAGCGCTGCTCATATATCGCAAGCCCACAATGTCGATTTGTTGCGCGTAACTTAAAACTGATAAAAACTGTAATACTAAGAAAATAAATATTTTCCAGTACTTACTCATAAAGATTGCTCCAAAACAACATATTGAACGTGGATTATAACGAGTATGTCTTTGTTTTTAAAGAGTACTGATGATTTTATTTTTCGTGTTATCTGTAATAAGCAACGCTCTTCCCTGCTCTTGCTGAGTTAAAGCAATGATAATGTCGGGTTTTGGTAAAAAACCCGAACCTAGATCTGGCCATTCAATAAAACAAATACTTTGTTGAGCAAAGTAATCATTGATACCTATCCATTCTAATTCTTCAGGCGAAGATAGCCGATACAAATCAAAATGAAATACGGCTTGTTGGGCTATGGTATATTCTTCAACAATATTATAAGTGGGGCTTTTAACTGTACCGTTATAACCTGCTGCGCGAAGAAAACCTCTAACTAAAGTGGTTTTTCCTGCACCTAAATCACCTTGTAAAAATATCACACATTTTACCGGTAGAATCTTATATAAACTCGCCCCAAATTGTTCTGTTGCTTCGGTATCATTTAAATAAATCGGCATTACAAACTCCATATTCTCAAATAAGGCATTAAATCACTGGCTAACAAACCTCTTGCTCCTTTTTTTGCCACCGCACCATCAGCAGCCAGGCCATGATGATAAGCACCTTGTTGTGCAGCCTCTTTTAAAGATAAGCCTTGGGCAACTAGTCCGGCAATAACACCTGTCAACACATCACCCATACCTCCGGTTGCCATGCCTGGATTACCCGTTGTGGAAATAGCACAGTCATTAGTGGAGGCAATTAAGGTTCCTGCACCTTTTAGCAATGCAATACCATCATATTGCGCCTGCATAGCAGCAACCGAGGCAAATCGATCGCGTTCAATCTCAGCCGTTGTACAATTTAATAATCTAGCGGCCTCACCCGGATGTGGTGTTAATATCCAATGAGGATTAGCTATAGGAGTTTTTGCTAATAAATTCAAAGCATCCGCATCGATAATCATCGGCTTACCAGCGCTTAATGTTTTATTAAACAGCATCTTTGCCCAGTCACTTTGCCCAAGACCTGGACCTATAACCACGACACTGGCTTTTTCTAAAAGCATCGCCAATTGTTCTGGGCTTTCTACACCATGACACATCAATTCAGGTCGACTTAAGCTCATGAATGCAGCATGCTCTGCTCGTGTAGCGACACTTACTAAGCCAGCCCCCATACGTAAAGCGGCTTCACCGGCTAAGCGTGCGGCACCCGTATACCCATGATCGCCACCGATAATTAATACATGGCCATAATGACCTTTATGAGAATAACGATCTCTTGGCGGCATCACTGCTTTTATGACCCGAACAACAGCAGGCTTTATTTGCATAAAAGCAGCTTCTGGCACGGCTAAAGAGTCATAAACAATATCACCACAATAATCAACAGCCTGCCCTGCTAATAAGCCTTGCTTTAAGGCGACAAAGCTAATGGTACAATCGGCTTTTACTGCACAAGCCATTACACAACCGGTATCGGCATGAATGCCAGACGGAATATCAATGGCAATAACCTGAGATACTGCCCCATTAATCAACGCTATCGCTTGAGCATAAAGCCCTGTGATGGGTCTTGATAATCCTATTCCAAATAGCGCATCAATAATCACATCAGCATTAATAATTTGCTCTGGTTGAAATAAAATAATGTCACCTTGCACCTCTTGATACTGGCGATAAGCCAACAAGGCATCACCACTAAGGCTTTCAGGATCAACAAGGCTATAAACCGTCACTTTCAATTTCGCTAATATAGCAAGCCTTGCCACTATATAGCCATCGCCCGCATTATTACCAGAGCCGCAAAAAAATGCTATCGATTGCATTTGGGAACATCGATGACTGATACAGGAATAAACAGCACTGCCAGCTCTCATCATCAAATCAAAACTAGTTATACCTTGAAGACTAATCGCTAATCGCTCTAGCTCCCTTACTTGCTTTGCACTATAGAGATTTATAGGCCCGTTTTGCATAAAATTAATCCTAAAAGTGTCACCGTTTTACTTCACAAAGCTCAATACAATGCTAGGCAAATAGTAAATAAAAGCCACTAGGCCATCATAAAACTATTAATAATACGAAAAGATTTTAAAAAATCAGTATTATAGACGCATTACGATAATTCATTAGCACAGCCAGCTCAGCATCCTTCACAGTGACCGATACAAAACATTTTTTTAGCTATGATGGCCCTTTATCTACGGTCATATCCGGATATCAACCTCGCGCAGCTCAGCTAGAAATGGCTGATGCCATCGCCGATGCCATCGCCAGTAAACAAAACTTAATTGCCGAAGCCGGTACAGGAACTGGAAAAACCTTTGCCTATTTAGCGCCAGCCATACTTTCAGGTAAAAAAACCATCATTTCTACCGGCACTAAAAATCTACAAGATCAACTTTTTAATAAAGATTTACCTGTCATACGCAAGGCCATGAAAACACCTTTTATGGCGGCCTTATTAAAAGGTAGAAGTAATTATTTATGTACTTACCGTTTAGAAAACTCACTGACATCAACGCTAGGATTTAGTAAGGAAGACGCTCAGGCCTTAGCTCAAATAAACACTTGGGCGAAACGAACCAAAACGGGCGATACCTCTGAAATGTCAGAAGTGTCTGAGGCAAATCCCATTTGGTATCAAGCGACTTCAACCTTAGATAATTGTTTAGGACAAGACTGTTCAGATTATGCGGAGTGTTTTTTAGTAAAGGCTCGCAAAAAAGCGCAAGAAGCCGATATTTTAGTCGTTAATCATCACTTATTATGTGCTGATTGGTCTCTGAGAGATGGTGGCTTTGGCGAATTATTACCTAATGCTGAAGTAGTCATTATAGATGAGGCCCATCAATTAGCCGATACTGCCTCTAATTTTTTAGGTATTACCCTAGGCTCAAAACAGCTCAATGATCTATCCCAAGACACATTGATGGAATATTTTAAAGATGCCACTGACATTCCAGCTTTACGCACGGCCTGTGAAGACATGGATCACGAAATTAAAGATCTGCGTTTAGCGTTTGGCATGGAACTTAAACGCGGTGATTGGCAAGATATTGCTAATAATCCAAAACTCATCGGTGGCATACAGTCTGTAAAAGAGCAATTACAGCGCTTAACCGAGCAATTAAAGTTAGCCTCTGTTAAAACTAAAGCCCTAGAATCTTGTTATAAACGTGCCGAAGAAATCACTGGGCAACTCGACCTAATTTTAGATGATCGTAGTGGAAAATGGATACGGTGGTATGAAGTTCATAGAAAAACATTTACCTTAAGCCTAACCCCCTTAGATATTGCCGCTGAATTCAACGGTTTTATGCAACAACATAAAGCGGCCTGGATTTTCACCTCAGCTACCTTGAGCATAGCGAACCGCTTCGATTATTTTGCTAATAATTTAGGCCTTACTGAGGCCAATCGAGTGAGTTGGGACAGCCCTTTCGACTATCCTAATCAATCTTTATTTTACCATCCAAAAGGTTTACCTCAACCTAACGACCCTAACTTCATACCCACGATTATTGATTTCGCTTTACCTGTTTTACAGGCTAGTCAAGGTAGAGCCTTCTTTTTATTTACCAGTCATCGCGCCCTCAATCAGGCCGCTGAATTATTAGAAAAAAAGATCAAATATCCCTTGTTTATACAAGGCAGTCGCCCTAAGGCTCTTTTATTAGAACAATTTAAAGCCACGGATAATGCCGTGTTATTAGGTACCTCGAGTTTTTGGGAAGGTGTGGATGTCAGAGGCGAAGCCTTATCTTGCGTCATTATTGACAAATTACCTTTTTCATCTCCAGGCGATCCTGTATTAAAAGCACGTTTAGATGCTATGTCTCAACAAGGAAAGAACCCTTTTTTTGAATATCAATTGCCTAACGCAGTGATCGCTTTAAGACAAGGCATAGGCCGATTAATTCGAGATGTGACGGATCGAGGCGTACTGATGGTTTGTGATCCCCGCTTATTAAAGAAATCTTATGGCCAGCTTTTCTTGGACAGCGTACCGGCAATGAAACGTACCCGTGATATTGCAGATGTTCAGGCATTTTTTAAGCCTAAATGAACAGGTTACAACCTATATAACCTATAAATAAAATATTACATCAGAAAACATTATGAAATTATTAGCGGTAGAAACTGCAACTGAAGCGTGCTCCGCTGCTTTGTTTATAGACGGGGAAATCACTGAGCGTTTTT
>CAMDOP010000028.1 GCA_945903675.1 Crenothrix polyspora | reverse complement strand
TAGATGAAATCAACGCTAACAACGTAAAAAATCTACAACCTGCATGGTCTTTTTCTACAGGTGTTTTACGTGGTCACGAAGGTGGCCCACTAGTTATTGATGATGTTATTTATATCCACACACCTTTTCCTAACACTGTCTACGCACTTGATCAAAAAACACAAGCTGTAATTTGGGAGTTCACACCGACTCAAGATGCTGACGTAACGATTCCAGTTATGTGCTGCGATACAGTCAACCGTGGTTTAGCTTACGGCGATGGCAAAATTTTCTTACAACAATCAAACACTGTTTTAACAGCTTTAGATGCTAAAACGGGTAAACGTGTTTGGAGTGTACAAAACGGTGACCCTAAACTGGGCATGACTAACACTAACGCACCTTTAGTTGTTAAAGACACTGTTTTAACGGGCATTTCTGGTGGTGAATTTGGCGTACGCGGTTTCTTAGCGGCTTATGACATCAACTCTGGAAAACTTCGTTGGAAAGGCTATAGCATTGGACCAGACAAAGATACTCTGATCAATGAGACCAAAACAACCACCTGGGAAAACGGCAAAGTAACTCCAGTTGGCGCTAATTCAAGTCTAAAAACTTGGCAAGGTGACCAATGGAAAATCGGCGGCGGTACTACTTGGGGCTGGACTAGCTACGATCCTAAATTAAACTTAATTTATTACGGCTCAGGAAATCCTTCTACCTGGAATCCTACTCAACGCCCTGGCGACAACAAGTGGTCTATGTCCTTATGGGCTCGTGACGCTGACACCGGCGAAGTTAAATGGGTTTATCAAATGACTCCTCATGATGAGTGGGACTTTGACGGCATTAACGAAACTGTTTTAGTTGATGAAGAAGTTAAAGGCAAAATGCACAAAACTATCGTACATTTTGACCGTAACGGTTTTGGCTATACTTTAGATCGTGAAACTGGTGAACTATTAGTTGCTGAAAAATTCGACAAATCAGTTAACTGGGCTAGCCATGTTGATATGAAAACTGGTCGTCCACAAGTTGTTGCTAAATACTCTACCGAACAAAATGGCGAAGACGTTAGAACTGATGGCGTATGTCCTGCTGCTTTAGGTAGTAAAAACCAACAACCGGTTTCTTACTCTCCACAAACTGGCTTGTTCTATATTTCTGGCAACCACTTATGCATGAACTACGAACCCTTCGAAGTTTCATACACTGCTGGCCAACCTTATGTAGGCGCAACTTTAGACATGTTACCAGCCGGTGCTGACGTTTTAACTGGCAAAGCTGACGGCACAACTAACTTAGGTCAGTTCACTGCTTATGACGCTAAAACAGGCAAAATTGCTTGGTCTAACAAAGAACCCTTCTCTGTTTGGTCTGGTTCTTTAGCAACTGCTGGTGGCATCGTATTCTACGGTACCTTAGAAGGTTACTTAAAAGCAGTTGATGCTAAAACAGGTAAAGAGTTGTATAAATTCAAAACACCTTCTGGCATCATCGGTAACGTAAATACTTGGAGCTATAACGGCAAACAATATGTTGGCGTTCTTTCAGGTATCGGTGGTTGGGCTGGTATCGGTATTGCTACCGATTTCAACAAACAACTAGAAGCCGCACAAGAAAAAGCTGCAGCAGAAACTGATCCAGTGAAGAAAGCTGAATTAGAAAAAATTGCAGTGAAAATATCACAAGAAGGCTTAGGTGCTACTGGCGCATATGCTAGCTTAGGATCTTTCACCAAACAAGGTGGTGCATTTACTGTATTTGCATTACCTAGCAACTAATCAATCCGCCTTTTAGATTGATTAAAGCCCCAGTTGCTTCAACTGGGGCTTTTTTTTTGTAATCTACAAAACTACATTTTCTGAATTTACAATCCGTACTATTTTATCGTTCTATTTTATTGGGATAAATGCAATGATACTCATACCTTCCTGCGGTTGAGTTTCAATTGTAAATTCACCGCCTAGGCTATTTACTCTCTCTTTCATACCCAACAATCCAAAACCCGTTTTAATTTTTTCAGCAGTACAGCCATTACCATTGTCAGTTACTCGTAGCCGAAGTGCTCGTCCACTATTAAATGAATCAATAATTTCAAGACTTATAATAGCCCGCCCTGCTTCAGCATGACGCACAA
The DNA here is from genome assembly GCA_945903675.1 of Crenothrix polyspora. GTDB lineage: Bacteria > Pseudomonadota > Gammaproteobacteria > Methylococcales > Methylomonadaceae > Methylobacter_C. The sequence continues at coordinate 16,620 of CAMDOP010000028.1, read as the reverse complement.
TATTAGTTATGCATTCCTGTACGATTCTATAAATCTGAATGGCAATCTTTTGCTCCAAAGTGTCCACTTCATCAGTGCAAGCTATTACGAGATCTAACTCCGAATTCCTTGAAGCCCAATGGCTGACCAGATCCTCCATCGTTGATTTTAGACCTAGTTCAGTTAATACCAGTGGGTGTAATTGATGCATCATGGAGCGCACCACTCTCATCAAATGGTCGCAAACACTGACAATGGAATCAGTGGATTGCTTGACATCGGCTTTTTTATGCGCTGCAGTGACTGCCATCACCTTTATAGCAGTCAATGACTGCCCTAGTTCGTCATGCAGCTCTTGGGAAAGTCGCTGCCGTTCATATTCCTGTATTTCCAATGAGTGTTGGGTCAATGCCTGATTTTCTTGTTGAATGATATTCAATTCACCGGTCATATGATTAATTGCTTTGGCAATACTGTCGTATTCCAAGATGGAAAAAACAGGCAATTTCTGCCCGTATTGCCCAGTTTCGATTATTTTTAAAGCATTGACAATAACTGAAATAGATTTTAGCGCTTTGTTAAAAGCCAAATTGACAGCCAACAAAGTAAACAAAGACAATAACAAAAGGGCGCTAAAAAAACCGATGCTTTCTTCCCATACTTCTGATATTTCATCTAAGGGATTGGCCTCAATAATCAGCGTTAACTGTTTGCCGCCAAAAGTTGTGATAGGATTTTCAACTTTTGGGTGCTGACCATCTACCAGCCTGATGAACCATTGTGGTGGCTTTTCTTGAGGGCTTGCCGAATGATTTTTACGAGCAAGACTTATTATTTCACCTGAGGGCGTTTTCAGCTGAATATTTAAATGCCGAGTTTCTTTCAATGCATTAAACTGAAGCAACCAATCAGTTTCAGTGTACGAGTGTTGTGACGCTTGTGACAAGCCGAAATTTATAAGCTGTACCGTAAGATTAATGGAAGAATCAACTTCTTTTTCAACCGCATTACGAGCCTGCCAGATAACAATTGATCCGACTAGCAACAGAATAAACAAGGACGAAATCAAAATTCGTATATTGATTTGGTAACGCAGACTCATGGAATTAATATCATGTTACTTGCAGCCTAGAATAGATGAGTTGAAAAAATATACCATTAATCATGAATGCAAAACTATTCGCTATAAGAAAAATTTCTTTTTTATAAGCGAAAACCCTAAAGTAATTACAAAAGAAAGACTTATGGAGTTTTTTTTGCGTCATTTTTTGCATCCACCTCTCCCACGGATTACCAGAAAGTACCAGATTGCAACTGTTCAGACTTATATATAAGGGCTTGTTTGCTCTGCTTATGGAGCATGCTATACACTTTGCCTGTTGCTTTTTTTTCAGCCTCTCCCCAATGTTCAATAATACCAGCACAATAATTTTGACGCATATGCTTCTGAGCTGTTTCATCATCTACCTTAATCAATGGGCGGATTTTTTGCCAAGCATCATCAGAAATACAGACGGTTTGCCTCGCTTGTTTGCTAACTTCTAAAAATTGCTTTACAGCCTGCTTATGCTGATCGGCCCAACTTCGTTTAAATACATAACCAAGATTGGCGACTGATTCTTGTATTCCTAAGCCTTGTAAAATACTACGACCATCAATAATTGTACGATAACCTTCAGCCTCAAGCCTTACCGCAAATTGCCAATAATTAAGTACTGCATCAATCCTGCCTTGTTTAAGCTGTTCGTTAAGTTGTTGCGGTGTAGAAAATACCTTTTCCACTGATGCATCGAGATCTATATCCTGCTGCTGTTTAGCCAGGGTTTGCAGCAACAACCAGTTCTTATCCAACGAATCACCTGCGATGCCTAAGCGTTTACCAGCAAGATCTTGTAAGGAATGAATTCCGCTATCACTTGCCACCACCAACGCACCAGAAATATCCGAATATGGATAAAAAGTAACATCAATACCTTTTTCACGCATATCTGATACCCAAATCCAATCCGTTACTATAATATCGACAGCTCCAGATTTTAGAGCCACTTCACCAGCTTCTGCGTTGCCAACCTGTTGAATATCTAATTGAAAATCTACAGACTTTGAATTTAAGTCAGCCAACAATGTAGGCAATTCCCACTGCACAGTTCCTCCAGCCAGAACACCTATGCGGATTAGAGTTTTATCTGCAGCAAAGCTGCCGGAAGACAATAATAAGCCAAACAGTAACACTTTAAACTTCATGATAAACCTGCTAAAAACAATAAAAACATTAATTCCAAAATTTGATCCTGAAAAAGTAAATTAATCAGACCGGCGGTAATAGCTGTAAACAATAGTAACAACAGCAATCGCAAGTAACTGCCCGATATAGCTATCAAAATAAGCAACACTTATGGCGGTATAACCTAAGAATATACCTGTAAAAATACCCCGCCAGTCAGTTCTTGCTTTAATACCATTCATATAAGTCGTTAATGCCAGCACCAGCAATACAACCAAATCACCTTCTTCATGATAAAGTCTGCCAGAACTTTGGTAGGAATAAATGATAATAGCCACACTCAATCCACCTATCCAATCGAGGAGTGGACAAAGAAATTCTTTTAGATTGTCACTGTTAAGTTTAAATTGATAAAAGCCTGGAGCAATAGAGATAATACTAAATAAAATCATCTCAACCAGCCAAATATGGTGACTTGAATGTTGATCAATATAGTCAAGGTAAGCTCCGATTAATAATAAAAGTAAACGTAACGTAAAAAGATTATGATTCGATAGCAGGTTTTGCTTATTCATGTACTGTTCTCAAGATGATAAATTACGAATGACGGTTTATTTAGTGCCAGGAAAATTGACATTATTTATATATCCTAGGCAGATAGACTAGGCTTAACATCAGTAACGCCAAAAACGCGGGAAGCCATCGCATATCGGTTTGAACCACTTTTAGAGTCGCCAGTTTGGGATTTTTTAATGCCAGACTTAGGCTTTCCAAGTCAGTTAAGCGGCTGTACGCCAAGCCAGATTCCGAGCTTAGTTTTTCCAGATAGGTTTCGTGCAAAGCGGTTAAATGTTCGTTGCCGATGACTGCTACACTGCCGAACGGGGCATTGCGTGCGTTATAGCCTTTGATTTGCGACGGATCCAGATTCGATTGGCCGAATGATGAGCTGTGCGGCACATCGTCTTGAGTGTAAAATCCAATTGGTTTACCCACGCTGTCGAACTTGGGAATTGGAACTGCTTGTAAACCGCCCACGCCAATAATCATACCTTTTGCTTGTCCATTGACCGTTGAAAAATCCGCTTGGTAACTAGGGTTAACAGGAGGTGCTTCTTGTCCGTCGGTAATAAAAATAACCGAACTGTCGCTTTTTTTCAGCATGTTAAGCGTACTCAGTAAACCTTTGGCAATATTGCTGTCTGCTGCCCAGGCCATGCGCCAGTCGATTTTGTCGATAGCCGTATCTATTTCCGTGTACGCGGAACAAACTTCCAGCGGCTCGAATAATAAGGTTGAACGTCTTTCGGTGAACAAGCCCAGTCCGACTTTGGACTCGCAAGGCAAGTTTCGAAGTAATTCGCGTAAGGTTTTCTTAACAAACTGTAGTCGGCTGACGGCCTGATTATCCTGTTGGTAGTCGGTTGCATTCATGCTGCGGGTAATATCAATAATAAAGGTGTAGTTGTAGATTGGCATTTTTTGTTGTTTGCTGGGGTACATAAACAGCATGAGCATGGCAATGAACGCTATCAGCAAACACCAGGTTCTATAGTCTTTTAATGTGTGACTCATTGTTTTCTCGTTCTCGTAGGGGCAATCCCTCGTGGATGCCCTGATAGGCACGGATATGAAGGGCAACTATAAGGGATTGCCCCTACAAAATTAATCAAGGCAAACCACGCGGAAATCCCGGCACTGTCGTCCACAACTGGGATTTCTGGTTGATCGGAGCGTCGTCCGGCATGTCGATTCTGTCCATTTCCGGCAATAAGCGCATAGCCACTTCAAGGTTATATTTGGCATCCCAGTTGCCGCTGTCCAATGCCAAAGATTGCCGGTAGGCTTGTTTTGCCAATCCAGCCAGGGGCAGGGCTTCATTCATATTCATGGCTTTTGCCTGCTGAACAGCTTGCTCCAGATACAAATTGCCGAGGTTGTAGCGGGCTTTGGCTTGAAATATCCGGTCGCCTCTGTCCATAATCAAGCTGAGGGTCGATAGCGCCTCTTCGTAGCGGTGTTTTTGCTTGAAATAATAAGCCCGCGCCAATCTTAACTCCGGTTCGCCGCTGATCACTTTATTAACGACTACATCTTTCCCCGAGGTTAAGTGCCGGATCAAGTCATTGTCTTGATGTATGCCGTACAACGCACCGGCGCAGTAAATAAAAGCCGATAAACTAGCCGCCAAGACGATCCATAACGATAGATGCCTGAGTGTTCTCAGCATTGTTAAACCTCTGAGCTGACTGGGCAATGCGCGAAAAAAGTTGCGACTACGGATGCCTGTTATCATCGTTTGACCTCGCAAAATTTGAGGCCCAACAGAACCAGCAGTAATAGGGACGCCATGCTGTAGCAAGTTGCGGATAAATCCTGCTTGGGGATGCGTTCAACATAGTGCATGGGTAGATTTTCTAACCTATTAATGTCGGCAATCGCCTGTTTTAAGGCGTCAGGGCTTTCAGCTTCATAAGCCTGATAAGGACTGCCCAGTCCTAAAAAGAACTGATGCAGATAAAGTTCGGGCATGGCTTGGGCGTTGTCATCCCGGCTATCTTCAGGCTTATCGAAAATACCGGGGCTATTGGCGGTTCGCAGAAAAACCCAGTAAAGTCGAACTTGTTGCTGTTTAAACCAATGCCGCAATTTCAGTTCACTGTCGTGATCAATCGCCGCCGCGCCGTCTGAAACCAGCAAGACAATACGCGAACCGGTGACGGGTTGTTGTTGAAAAAACGATAGCGCCATCCCCAAGCCCTTGCTGACATGGGTAAAACCCAACGCCGGTGTAGCCGTCGCGGCAATCGCCGCTTGTACCGCATTTTTATTTTCGGTCAGCGGCATTACAAATAATGGTGATGTGCTGTATTCCGCGACCCCGATTAAATCGTTTTGCCGCTGTTTGACAAAATCGGTCAATAACCGCCGCGCCGCTGCGGCTTTGGATTCTTCAGCGCCGTTAGGTGCGCGACCGGCAAAACTGTTATCCATGCTGCTGCTGCGATCCAGCAATAATACGATATGAGCGCCGTGACCGATTCGCTCTCTGCTTTGTTCAGTGCGATGCAGACCCGCCATGCCCAATACTAATCCGGCGATTGCCGCCATTGCGCAAAGTCGCAAACAGCAGACGATAAAAACCGACAGCATATCAGAAGGTATCAATGTCAGCCACGGAGCGGGGCTTAAGCGCATCCCGTTATTCAACAGCGGCAACAGGGCAAGTAGCAGACCTGACAAAATCCACTGGGTATCAACTGCCAAATTCATAGACTGCCTCTTTCGATTTTTCGGCATTGCTCGCAGAGCTCTTTGATTTGTTGTAAATCCTGAGCTACGGTGATCATGCCGGCAGAAAAAAAATAGCGATTGGAGTAATTAAAAAACCAATCTAATTGGGAGTTGATTTGTAGATATTGCGGGTTAAGCAAGTAAAATTGACTCAGCCCGTTATGAAACAACGACTGACCGTTGAGGCTGTTTAAGGCGTTATGGACTATTGTTAAGGCTTGCTCCATGTCGGCTTTGGATAATCCCGCCAGTTGGCGTAATGCTCGCTTGAATAAAGTGCGTCTTAACTGGGCAGGGAATAAACCGTATAGAAAGCTCAAGTAAACCGTTATTAGTGAAGCCAGGGTCAAACTGGCAGTCATTCCATACATCGCCAAGGTGTTAGCTAATAAAATCGGCGGGCTATCGGGGCGCATGTACTCGCCCTGTTCGGTTTGACGCACTACCAATTCTCTCAACGGAGATAGGGTAAAAGACCAGGCAGGTACGTTTTGATTGATATTTTTTTCACCCTGACTTAGCTGCACAGTAAAACTGGGCAGAGTTAAAGATTTAACCTCCAGCGGCGCGTAAAAAACCTGGTAGCGTAAGTCGATTTCATATCGCTGTCCGCTTTGTTTAACCGTGACTTCATTCAGGTTTAGCCAGCGGTTAATTTGTCCTTTGGCGGGTAAACTGCCGGTTTGCAAGGTGATACCCGAACGAGTTTCGATAATAATGCGCGCGGGTATTTCATCACCGTTAACGTAACCGAAAGGCCTGGGCGTTTCGACGTTAAAGTAAGTGATCGGCTCATCAATTAAGCCGGAACAACCCAGCAGCGAAAATGCCAGGATTAACACAATTCTCATACGCCCCTCTGCTGTAAGTGTCGGTTTATAGTTTGAGTGCTATAGCACTCGGTAATAAACAAAGGTTCGCTACCAAAAGCCCTGAACACGTGTTTCAAGTCATGTTGGCGTTGCTGATAGGCGGCAATTATTTTTTGACGTAATGCCGGACGCATGAACAGCGTTCGGGTCGCATTGTTTTCCATGTCCTGAAAAGAAATGAGACACCAGTTAGGCAAAGTGGCGTATTCGTCCTGATTCCATAACACTAACGGGATAACGTCGTGACCTTGCAGGGAGCCTAATAAGTTACGCAACTGAGAAAGCGGGAAATGGCAGTCAGACAATAAAAATACCAGTGAGCGCCTGGAGGGTAGAAAAGCTGCGGCGTGTTGAAGTCCGTTTGCGGTGCCGGTAAACCTATGGCGTTCCAGTTGTTCTAACAGGGTCGGCACCCTTCCTGATTGTTGCGAGGCAGGAAGCATCCAGCGATGTTCGATATGATCGTTACAGCCGAAAAAACCGAATTTATCGCCGTAACTGAAAGCTGAGTTGGCAGCGGCCTGTAAAAACTGTAGGAGGGTTTGTTTTTTATCGGCATAGCCCATTGATGCCGACATATCGGCAAGTAGATAGATGTTGACAGTGCTTTGCTGTTGATAGACGCGTACCCGGTAGCTGGCAAAAGGGTCGAGAACACTGGCGCGCAAATCTATCCGGCGGGGATCCGGACTGGCGACCAGCGGCTCATGGCGTTTGAACAACTGACCTGCGCCGATCATTTGTCCGGGATGCGCTCCCGGATAAACGGCGCTTGATTGCCAGGGTAAGCGATAAAATAGCGTTTCGGTCATTGTTTTTTCGGTGTTTTTCTTTTTCTATGCGTCAACGTTGGCACCCGTAGAGGCGGGCCTTGTGCCTGCCCATTGGACTTGTATCTATTCAGGGCAACCACAAGGGATTGCCCCTACATATCAAGGCGCAGCCACCTGATTCAAAATACCTTTGATCAATTCGGGTAACAGTTGTTCTTTTCTATAGGCGTACATCGGGTTTAAAAACAGTCGATGCGTCATGCAGACCGGGAAAACGGCTTGCAAATCTTCCGGCAAGACATGATCCCGTCGTTCCAGCCAGGCGCGAGTTTTGGCCGCACGAATTAAATAACTCATGCCGCGCGGACTGGCACCAGCCATTAATAATTGCGGCATTTCAACATCGGCTAATTGAATGCCGTACAGCTGTGGCTGATGTGTGGCTTTCCACAAAGTCAGCGCGTAAGTATGCAGCTTGGGACTGGTCTGTATAAGTTGTTGCAAGGTCTGTGCTAATTCATTGAGCTGATAGTAAATATCGCTATTGGTTACGCCACGGATAAGTTGATCGGTATCATGAAAGCGCGGGTTAAACATCAGCTCATCCAATACAGTATCCGCACTGGGCATATCGATGTTGATTTCCATCATAAAGCGGTCTTTGGCGGCAGCGGGCAACTCAAAGGTTTCTTCCTTTTCGACACGATTGCGGTCGGCAAAAACCTGGATGTGCGGAAAATAATAATCGCGGTTAAACGCGTTAATACTGCGCTCGGCCATTGCCCGTAACAGCAAAGCATGAACTTGCGGTCGGGCGCGATTTATTTCGTTAAAGAAAAACGTGGCAAGCGTGTCGCCGTGTTTCAGCAAAGGCCCCGGATCGACGCACGGACGGCCTTGGTCGTTTAAATAGGTGTAATAGATCAAGTCGGCAGGCATCAGGTCGATTGTGCCTTCAATCCGTTGATAATCGCCGCCCAAGCCTTGTGCAACCGCTCTTAACAACGTGGTTTTGCCAACGCCGACATTGCCTTCCAGTAGCACATGACCTCTGGCAAAAACGGCCAGGATGATATTCCTGACAGCAGGTTGTAGGCCGATAACGGTTTGATTGATTTGTTGTTCAAACTGTAACGCCTTGTCGCGCCAGTCGGTAAGTTGGGTGTCTGTGCTCATTGGCAGTTTTTTATTTTAAATTTTTTTCACGACATCATACAACCCATAGGGGCAAACCCTACGCATAGAAAAAAAGGCATAAGATACAAACAAACCCAAGGGGACGAAAGGTTGAAATGCATCTATGCCCAAAACAAATCGCTACTCAATATCTTCTACGTCAAAAACAAACTTGCCGGTCTTGGCCAAATTTACCTGACGTTTTTTATTGCGTTCTTCCATTTCTACAATCGATTGGGCTTGTTTATTCAGTTCATTAACATCATGTTTCGGGTCATACTTGCTGCCGGCCACTTTGCCGGGATAACCCGGTTTAGGTTCCCAGCAAACACCCGGTTCACTGCAATTTTGGCCGTCGTAAGCGCTGACCGACAAAGACATCACTGCCAACACCAAACCTGTATTAATTAAAGTCATTTTTTTCATTTGCAATCCTCTTTTTATTTTAACCATTTAGCTTTTTTCGGGTCACCTTTGTAGATGTCTCGAATCCAGGACATAATCAACAACATTTCATCGGTTGATAAGTTCACATATTGCGGCCCCATCATGCCGTTGGCACCGCCAAACAATATTTCAAACAAGCCCTGATCTTTAGCGGCGGAAGGGTACGTCCAGTAATCATCAGCCAGTCCTGGCCCAAGTTTACCTTCCGCCTCGTGCCCATGGCAGCCTGAGCAGGCCGGCATATAAAGATCATGACCTTTCTGTATGGCAGCTTTGTCACCGTTATAAGGATTTTTACCCGTCTCCTTAAACTTTTTGAAAGCTTCTGCGTAACCGCCCGATTTGGCAACACTCATATCCAGCAGCTCACCGGAAATGACATTCCGAAAGGTTAGTTCCGCTAAAGCTGTCGTACTAAGCAACACAAGGCTGATAGCTGTTATGGACAATAATTTAGTTCTTTTCATTTTAAGGTCTCTCTTTACGATTTTTTAGACGTATCGGTTTCAGGCAGTAAAGGAACTCCTTCTTCTTCCAACAACTTGGTTATTTCGTCCCGGCTGTCTTCAATCACTTTGTTTAATTGAGCTAATAAGGTTGGATCATTTTTTCGAACGCCCATTGAGGTACTGTAATGTGAGCCGACCTTTTGTCCATCCGCCCGCACGTTGTCATCCGGAATCACTGTCATCAGCAACGGTGTAGTCGATGCTTTGACATAACGCGCGGCAGACGGACCCCACAGGACAGCAACTTCGGCATGACCTGATGAAACCTCAGAGACCAGTTTCGAAGTTTCGTACTTAACATACTCATTGCGTTTGGATTTAAACCCCACCAACTCCTGGGAATAATTGAACATATCGTTATAACGTCCAATAGCCCGTATCATCACTTCCGGTGGTGTATCCGGCACAAAAGCAATGCGTTGCACTTTGCGTAGCGCTTCGCTATCCCAATTCTTCAAATCAAGATCATCAGTTTTGCGCGAGATAAAGACATAGCCGGAACGGTAATAAGGCTGGGTGGTTAAAACCCTGGGATCGCCTTTATCAACGCCAATGGCTATATCGCACAGGCCTTTATCCAGAGTGTCCCGGATGTAATAACGCGGGTCGGCCCAGGTGATGTATACGACTTTTCTGCCCAGTGCAGTCCCTACCAAATTTGCCAATTTATTCTCAAAGCCTTCACCTGCCTTATTGGAATAAGGCATTTCGTTTTCCGCAGCGCAGACTTTTAGCGGTTTGTTTGCTTCAGCCATGGCTTGGGAGATAGCTAGACTCATCCCCAAACACAATGCTGTTATCAAAAATTTGTTTATGTGCATGTTTATTCTCAATAATACGGGTTTAAAAATGTGATGCCGTTGTAGGGGGCAATCCCTTGTGGTTGCCCCCAAATAGCCAAAGGGCAGGCACAAGGCCTGCCCCTACATCTTTAATAGCCCAAAGCGAAGACCATCACACCGCCGCCTTGTTGCGTGTAGTGAGCCAGTTCTTTAAATGCTCCTACCGCGCCCAAACCTGCTGTAGGATCCTGCAAGTCAAAAACTAGGCCAACACCTGGCCAGCCGCCCACTCCATAGTAAATTGCCACATATTGTTTGCCTTTATGTCCAAAAGTAATCGGATGACCGATAACCCCAGAAGGTAGTTTGAATTTCCACAATTCTTTACCATTCCGAGAATCCAATGCTTTGATTTGACCATCCAGCGTGCCGTAGAAAACCAAGTCGCCCGCTGTGGCTGTGGTACCGCCCCAGACAGCAAATTTTTCCTTGATTTCCCATTCAAACTTGCCTGTAACGGAATTCATAGCTTTAACTTGTCCCAAGGTGCCTTTAGGTCCCGGATACATATTCAGTGTCGCGCCGACAAAGAACTGACCGGCACGATAGGGCAGCATGAACGGTTCCCAGTCCATACAAATATGGTTGGTACCCATGAAAAACAGTTTTTTGTTAGGATCGTAAGATTCGATGCCCTGGTTGTGATAACCCATTGCAGACGGACAAATGCCTTTAGCTTCATGATCCATGTGGGTAGAAAACTCGGGATCGCGAATCGGCAAGCCGGTTTTTAAATCTACTTTTTTAACCCAGTTGACGGTGTCGTCAATTTTAAAGGCGTTCACTAAATCGCCGTTTTCACGGTTCATGGTATAAACTAGGCCGTTACGGTCAGGATGAGTCAGCAGTTTGGTCATTTTTCCGTCGACTAACTGCTCCGATAAGCCCATGTAGTTGACACCGGCATAATCCCATTCGTCATGCGGCGTTTTTTGATAACCGAATTTTGCTTCACCGGTATTGATGTCGCGGCCCCAGATGGTCATCGTCCATTTGTTATCGCCGGGACGCATGGTTTCATTCCACGGCGCGGGATTGCCTGATCCGTAATAGAGCATATCTAAGTCAGGATCGAACGCATACCAACCCCAGTTAGTACCGCCACCGATTTTCCAGGCATCGCCTTCCCAGGTTTTTAGGCCCAAGCCGAACTGACCGTAATGAGGATTGTGGCTATTAAAGTCTTTTGCCAGCTTTAGATCCGCATCAGGGCCTGTCGCATAAACCCTCCAAGCTTGTTTACCGTCTTTAATGTTGTAGGCGGTGGTATAACCTCTTACGCCCAGTTCAGCGCCTGCACTGCCGACAAGCACCAAGTCTTTGGCGACAAAGGGCGCCATCGTCAACGTAGAACCCATCGAAATATCGGAATTCTCCATTTTCCACAACAACTCGCCGGTTTTGGCATTCAATGCAACGACATGACCGTCTAATTGATTCTGGATAATAGTTGCCGGATAATTGTCACTCGCAGGCGCATAAGCCAAACCCCTATTGACCACGTCACAACAAGCTACAGCGCGGGCAGCAGGATTTTGTTTGGGCTTGTGCTCCCATAAAATCTTGTCAGGATTATCCAGATCAATGGCAAAAATATTGTTCGGGTACGGCGTATGCACATACATAATCCCGTCAATAACCAGTGGCCCGCCTTCATGTCCGTTTAAAACCCCAGTAGAAAACGACCAAACCGGCTGTAGATGCTGAACATTTTGTGTGTTAATTTGAGACATTTCACTAAAGTGACTTGCACTGTAGTCTTTGGTCTGCATGACCCAATTAGTGCTCTCTTTCGACATTCTATCCAGAGCTTTATTAGCCTGTGTCGGCATCGAGATCGTCAATAAGGCACCGCTACAGACAGCTGTCGCGACAGCGGTGCGGGTGAATTTGGAAATCCGCATTATTCTTCTCCAAGGTTATGATGATTATATTTTAAAGCTCAGCTCCTATGATCCAATCAGCTCGTACTATCCAATAAGAGTTAAGTATGGCAACCAACTTAATTGATCAAAACGTTAGCAACTTCTCAATGAAAGCCAAGCTGGGCCAAACGTAATAATGACAGCTATAAGACCAGTAACGTTACAGAATAAAGCCCAAAATAGTCAGGAATAAATCCTTAAATAAACTAGGAAAATTCCACTCAGCTAATTACTGAATTAAAAAAGGAAAAATTCCTATCGATTTACAACCTATTATTAGAGATGATGACTGTTTATAAGCTTTATGGAATATATTTGTGGCCGACAATATAAGTGTTTTATTGGTAGATGATCATGCTGTAGTACGAACTGGTTACAAAACCTACCTTGCTTTATCAGATAAAATCAAAAAAATTTATGAGACTGATCGGGGAGAGAATGCCATCCAAATTTACCTAGAATTTAAACCTGACATTGTGGTAATGGATTTATCAATGCCGGGCATAGGTGGTTTTGAGACAATAAGAAGACTGATAAATCGTGATCCGCTGTGTAAAATTCTGGCATTTAGCATGCATGACGAACTGATCTTTGTGACGCGCGCACTTCAAGCAGGAGCAAAAGGTTATATCCCCAAAAACAGTGCGCCTGAAACGCTAATAACAGCTGTATATAAAATAGCCCAAGGAGGTTCTTTTGTTCCTCCTGATATTGCTCAGCAATTAGTCGCTTCTATAGTAAACCAGCAGGATGAATCTGATAAAATAAGACTTCTTTCTCCGAGAGAATTCGATGTTTTCTGTTTATTGGCTAATGGCTACACGGCTAGAGAAGCAGCTGATAAACTATGCATCAGCTACAAAACAGCTTGTAATTACGGCACTTCAATCAAAGAAAAAATAGGTGCAAAAACTCTTGCTGAAATGACCTTGCTGGCTAATCGGCAAGGTCTTATTAAAACTGGAGAAAACTAATTTGTTGGTAAGTGCAATTACTTTTGTTACCCAAAGACCAATCGACATGTCCCTGATATTATTTTTCTAGCTTTTGTTTTAGTCCAGCTAAACCCTCTATGAAGAAATTATCCATCGCTTTAACTGCAGCAGCATCAGTCAAATTTTCTGGTGGCGCATTTCCGGTATCGCCACGATAAAAACGGCTTTTGAAGGTAACCACGCTAGACTTTGTATCGTCATTCCATTTAACCTGAAGGTTTATGGTGTAGGAACTGACAGGCAATGCCGTGACATTTTCGGTTTTAAGGCGGTAATTATATTCATGATCTTTATCACTGTAATAATCTAGGCTTTCTACCAATTGCCCGCCATTTATTAGGGTAATGGTCCTGATACCATCTGAAGCATTCTTTCCATCACCTGAACTTTCTTTAACACCAGGATGCCAGCTTGCTATGGCATCAAATTGCTTAATAACGTCCCAGACAGCATCAACACTGGCATTAATAGCTATAGTTTCTAATCCTTTTTGTGGGGTTGGTCCGTGAGCATAAGAGATAAAGGGAAGTAATAGGAAACTCAGCAATAGAAACTGTAAGGATAAAGGTAAAATTTTCATGTTATTAAGTCCATAATTTAAATTACTCATTATTCATAAATCTAGACAAAAGGTATTGGGTTACTTTCCTGATATTGCTTGGGAAAATATCCTGTTTATTTGAATGACTTTTGGCTTATGGTTGCTCTATAATGGTATGCGAGCTAAAAATTAACTAAAAATACTTCGTTACCTCTTTTTATGAGAATCCTATGAACAAAATCCAAAAAATCCTTTTAGCGAATATTCTATGCGCAGCCTGTGTTCCAGCCATAGCCGATATTAAAATACCTAAAACAAAAGTTAGCATGGAAACTTGTTTGAAAGCCGCTTTGGCAAAACGCATAGGCCAAGTTGTCAAACTTGAGCTCAAAGACGAACGCGGCGTTCCCACTTATGAATTCGAAATTCTGGGCAACGATGGCAAGAGCTGGGAGCTTGAATGCGATGCCAATAAAGGAAAAATAACCGAGGAAGAACAGGAAGTAGAAAGTGGTGACGATCCATTGTTCAAGGAAAAAACCAAAATAAGCCTGGAGCAAGCCAAGGAAATCGCTCTAAAAGCCCATCAGGGCGAAGTTGTAGAAGTTGAGTATGAAATCGAATCTAATGGTAGCGCTTCCTACGAGTTCGATATCAAGACTGCCGACAAGGGTGTAATCAAGTTGGAAATTGACGCCAGTAACGGAAAAATCGTAGAAGATAACGAATATGAAATATACCAAATCGGCAATGAGTAACACTAGGCTTGTTCATTTTCATAACATTCTAACTCATTATAGATATTTAACTTTTTTACTAAATAACAACCTTATCTTCTGGGATCATCGGTAACGTAAATACTTGGAGCTACAACGGCAAACAATATGTTGGCGTTCTTTCAGATATCGGTATTGCTACCGATTTCAACAAACAACTTGAAGCCGCACAAGAAAAAGCTGCAGCAGAAACTGATCCAGTGAAGAAAGCTGAATTGGAAAAAATTGCAGTGAAAATATCACAAGAAGGCTTAGGTGCTACTGGCGCATATGCTAGCTTAGGATCTTTCACCAAACAAGGTGGTGCATTTACTGTATTTGCATTACCTAGCAACTAATTGATCTGAACTTTAGATAATAAGTTGAGCCCCTGCTGATGAAAATCAGCAGGGGCTTTTTTTTGTCAATTATTTAACGGTATAGCTTATAATTCATGACCTATACACCCAACTACTCAAATTTAATATCGATGACTAAACTGTTAATGGCCGGCCTTTTTTCGCTGACTTTGCTTTGCTCAACGTGGGTTATTGCAGAGGATGACACAACAACCATGCAACAAATACCCTCTGAAAAAAATCAGATCTTCCTAAGCGTCGACATTCAAAAATCATCTGTTATAGAAACATTAACACTAAGGCCCATCAGTTTTCATGCTGAATTTGTTGCCTACGGAAAAGTACTTAACATACAACCCTTGCTAGCCTTGCGTCATCGTTATTTGCAAACCTTAACCGATCAACGTAGCGCACAGGCAAAATTTAAGCAGTCCGAACAAAACATCAGCCGCCAGCAAGATTTATACAGCAGCGGTGTCAGCTCAAAACGCTCCTTACAGGAGCAACAAGCACAATGGCAAGCTAATCAAGCTCAGGTAGATGCCGTCCAGTATCAAGGCACAGCCATCATTAACGAAGCATTGATTTTATGGGGCAAAGTACTAACCGATTGGGCGCTATCAAACGACCAAGCTAAATTAGATGCGCTTCTGTCCGGTCGACAAAAACTAATTCAAATTACCCTACCCTCCCATCAACACCTCGCAAGCACTATACGATCCATAGATGTCGAAGTTTCGGGAAATCGAAGCAAAGCCCATAAAGCTGAATTTATATCAGCCGCTACACATACAGAATTTGTTGCACAAGGCGAAAGCTATTTCTTTCAATCTAGCGATAGAAAACTACTACCTGGCATGGCTATTAGCGCCTGGATACCAGAACAAAGCTCAGCAGTGACTGGCGTCATTATTCCTAAGTCGGCACTCATCTGGTATATGGATCAGGCTTTAGTCTATATTAAAACAACAGAAACCACTTTTAGTCGCCGGGTTCTGAGTCACTATTCACCTACCGCAGATGGTTATTTTGTGCCTGACACGCTGAGAGCTAACCAACAACTCGTTATTACGGGCGCACAAATACTGCTATCAGAAGAACTACGTGGGCAAATACCTAAAATAGATTATGATTAAGTGCTTAACTAGAAAGCCTTAGCTTTAAGCGTATTCAGCTATAAGTATAGAGAGATAGAGGGTCATTATTGAAAACGCAATAATGAGTTTTGATTTATTTAAAAACTGATAAAAGCAGAAAATGCTTTAATTTAGATAGCCCAAACTAAAGCATTCAAAATCACTAAAAAGCCGAGTAGTCACCTACTCGGCTAAACTATTATTTCTTTTTAGCGTTACGTTCGTTTACTTCTTTAATAACTTCGTCTGCTACGTTTTTAGGACATGGCAAATAGTGCGAGAACTCCATAGAGAACTGACCGCGACCTGAAGTCATGGTACGTAAATCACCAATATAGCCAAACATTTCGCTTAATGGCACATCAGATTTAATACGCACACCGCTAGCGGCAGCATCTTGAGACTTAATCATGCCACGGCGACGGTTAAGGTCACCAATAACATCACCCACGTGATCAGCAGGCGTAAAGGTATCAACCTTCATGATTGGTTCAATCAATTGTGGACCCGCTTTAGGAATAGACTGGCGGAACGCTGCTTTAGCAGCAATTTCGAAAGCAATCGCAGATGAATCCACGGCATGAAAGCCACCATCCGTTAAGATAACTTTAAAGTCTAAACAAGGGAATCCAGCCAATACGCCTTTATCCAACATGCTCTTAAAGCCCTTTTCAACCGCTGGCCAGAATTCACGAGGTACGTTACCACCGGTAACCGCTGATTGGAACACGAAACCAGTACCTGGCTCGCCTGGCTCAATAATGTAATTGATTTTACCGTATTGACCTGAACC
>CAMDOP010000027.1 GCA_945903675.1 Crenothrix polyspora | reverse complement strand
AAGTAAGCTGAGTTTGGCTATGTATTCGGATCATAAGTGCACGGGTTTTGTGAGGTGAAACTCAATTTCTATGCACTTATTATATCATTTATTGGCAATATAGTTAACACTATCAATAAGTTATTGTTTCTGAGCGAACTCTAAGTACTTTCTTCAATAATAGTATTGGACGCTGGCTATAAATTGTCCACCAAAACTACACAAGTCAATGTCGCGTTGAAAAAAGGGTATATTTAATAGGGCGCGCCTACGGATGCTATCGTTGTCACAATAGAAATCCCAGAAAATTTAAGATATCAGCAACATAACAAATAAAAGAATCCTGCTTACACACATAACATTAAGTTACCTCAATGTAACGTTAGTGCAATCGAAAGAATCGGTGAAAAAATCTCGATTGCGCGTTGCTGCATCGAGGCTAGTTGCTTTGAAAATAGCTGTAAAAATCAACCAAGCCATTGATAGTGATTTGATAGAGTGTCGGGTTACGTAACGTAACCCGACTTACACAACTGATATTAAGATGTCGCCTTATAATGTGACGATTTTTGCAAGAAAGGTTTTTCTATTAAATGCCAAAGTAAAAATGAACTTATCAATACCAACGCACCTGCCATTAACAAATCTATCCACGGATTTATCTTAAAATAATCCATAGAGATAAGCACCTGTAATATTGGAAAATGAACAATATAAATACCATAAGAAAAATCACCGTATTTATTAAAATTCCCCAGATAAGGCAATACGCAGGCACAAGATACAACTAACACCGCCAAAGCAATAGGCTGACTACTAACCCACGGCAACCATGCCTGAAATATAAATGCGGCAATAGCGATAGGAACTAACCAGTACGCAAATTTAATTAAATAATCGAGGTAATAATAGCTTGCGGCACCCGCTATAAAATAAACCAATTGCCCAGGCAATTGTCGCTGCAATTCAAGATAAAATCCAAATCCTGTTTTATTAGCAAACTCCTGCATCATCATCGAATAAATGACTGAACAAAAATATAAAATGACTAATATTGATAACCGTCCAAACTTACGAAAAGCCAACACCGCTAAGGGTACAATCACATAAAATGCAACCTCAATCTTTAATGTCCATAGAGCTCCATTAACTGCTTGTAAGGCGTTATGTTCAAATAAGTCCTGCAAATTTGGCTGTAAGAAATTAAGAAACACTAAGTTAGCAAGAAGATATTTTAATAAGGGCCATGATAAATAATCGGCTATTACCAAGGAACTAAGCAAAAAGCCAACAGCGACACATAACAATATAATAAAAAAATAAGCCGGATAAATACGTCGTAATCGTTTTATAAAATAAGCTCGAACACTATGAGTATTTTCATAACTCATGAAAATCAGAAAACCACTCACCACAAAGAATGATTTAACGGCAATTTCTGGAGAAAGGTAATGCGCAAGTATTGATAAAGTTTCAGCTCCTGACAACATATAAGCGTGAACAAGAAAAACAATAAAGGCAAAACTAAATCGCAGTAAGTCAAAATTATTTTTATATAATCTAGCCTGACAATCTCTCACCCCTATTTTAGGGAGTCCATTGTTAGCATTAGCATCCCATTTATTCATCTTTGTTTACTATAAATAACCATTTTTTTAAACTGCACGCGCCAAAACACACAAGAAAAAAAAAAACGCAGCATACTACGCAGATGCCAGAGAAAGTATTTGAAATTCCCATGACTAGTGCGTTGCGCATAATGAAATACTTTTGCTTGGGGATTCAATACAATTTCATAACCTAATAATCTTAATCTGGCACAAAGATCGACATCTTCATAATACAAAAAATAATGTTCATCAAAACCGGCTAATTGTGTAAATATTTTGCTAGGCAATAACATAAACATGCCACCCACCCAATCAGGTTGAATAGCATGTTCTGTTATCAAATAATCATGACCTTTACTGCCACCTAAGGCTTTACATACTATTTTAATAGGCGTTGGAAATTGTCGAGCGCTGACTTCAAGTTTATTATCTGCACTGAAGATCAACGGTGCGACAAGCCCGACAGCAGTATCTTTTAAACTGGCCAACAGGCTAGAAAAAGGATCCGCATTGAAACGAATATCTGGGTTTAAAACACAAAAAAATGCGCCTGTCGCATAAGAGAAAGCTTGATTATGATTGGCACCAAAGCCTAGTGGCTTTTGATTACTAATGATCATCTTTAAAAAAGAATAGTCACTTTCTAAAAAAGGCAATGTCTCTGGCAGATTAAGCGTCAATATCACTTCAAGCTGATCTAAAGATAGATACGTAGCAATGTCATCGAACAGTTTAACAATCAAGTCGATTTGTCCATGACTGACGACTGAAATAGTGACTAGCTTAGTCATAAGTCAATCCGAGTTAAGCGCTGAAAACTGTTGTGATCAAATTCCAAAGAATGCCACCACTTTTTTTGCTCCGACAATCACTAATCGACGTAGATATTTAATCAAAGAATAAGCTTCTAAAAATATCAACGCAGACAATCCTATACCCTGAGTATTGTAGATATGGATATAGTTTTGAAGCTCACTTGATTCCATCGCCCAGAGATGAGAACTTAATCCCGTCTCGCCATAAAGTCCTTTATATATTTTAACAAGAGGCAACATTAACTTAACTACTTTTAAATCGGCCAATGCAACTTGCATCCACAATAAATGATCATCAACATACCGCTGCCCAGACATAAATCGAAAAGGAATTGATGACCTAATCATAACGGAAGGTGTAACAAAGGGATTAGATAGTAACAGCTTAATTTTTCCTATACATCTAGCATCATTAGGTGAAAATGGGGGTAACGTTTCATCTAAGAAGTAATAACTATGCCCACATAAAACAACCTCTGGATGCGCTTTCATATAGGCATACTGGATTTCTATTTTTTGTGGATGCCATGAATCATCAGAATCAAGCAAGGCAATATAAGGTTGACTTGCTACTGCCCAGCCTGCATTCCGTGCAGATGCAGCGCCTTGGTTTTTGGCAAGTGCAATGACTTTTATCCAATCCGGATGCTGTTGTTCAAATTCTCGTAACACCGCCAAGGTTTCATCACCACTTGCATCGTCCACTAAAATAACTTCTGTCGGCTTTTGGGTTTGAGCAATAACAGATTCAATTGCACGATGAATGGTTGAAATACAGCGGTAACAAGGAATGATTACTGAGACAGGGGCAAACGTTTTAGTTGTCATTTAGTTCTTGTCCAATGTGGCGGCAAACCCATTATACGACGACCTAAATCTAATACTTTTCTAGTTTGTTGTTCACCAATGACTTTCCATAGAATTAAACGGATATAAATTCTAGTTAAAGCCAATAACCAATTAACACTTGGCAATAAAGAAACATGTATACGCTGGGCTCTTCGTATTTCATATAATTGTGATAAGCTATTTTTTGGGTTACTACTAATACCTCCTTGAGGCATTACAACTGTAATTAAATTAGGAATAAATTTAGCATCTGCAGAAACTAACTCTCGTAATAACATTTCATAATCGCCAGCAATTTCAAACGTTTCATCAAAAAAACCATGTTGTTCAAATAATTTGCGATTATGCATTGCCCCAGGATGGGGAATCGTCATAGTTTTATTAAATCGTTTTTTAGCTTTATGCCAGCTTTCACCATATAGATATAATTCAACACCCTTGTCATTCACCAGCATAATTTGTCCATAAGCCACTTTAACATCTGATGATAATTTTATGAGCTCTTGGCTCATTTTTTCTAAAACATGAATATCTAAAAAATAATCATCTGCTCCCAAAAAGCAAATCCACTCGCCCTCTGCTTTTAATAAGCCTTTATTCCATGCGTTATAAATGCCTTTATCTGGCTCAGAAACCCAATAACTAATGGATTGATCATTAGCTTGCAACAACTCAACAGTACCATCAGTAGAGCCCCCATCAATAATGATTAACTGCTTATTTGCATAAGATTGCTGAGCAATACTATCAATACATTGTTGTAAAGTCCTAGCGCCATTAAAAACAGCAATGATAATAGTAATTAATGGTTGGGGTTGTTGTGTCATTTTTACAATGAAGATATATTCGTTAAATAAAGAAGATACACTGCAACATTGAATGTTGCAGTGATAATACTGAAAATGATTTACTTTGTTTTAAATAAGAGCCTAGGAATAAAAAATGTTAATGTTCCTGCAATTGTATATGCAACTCTTGATAATGCCGCACCAAATATCCCATAGTTAGGTATTAAAGACATGATTGCAATAATACCTATTATTGCAGATATGGTGTTTATATTGCTTAATAACTTCACTTTGCCAAAACCCAGAGCAAAAAAATACGGGGATACGCCCATAGCTAAAATCCCGTAACTGATAAGCAACGTAAAATATTCAAACTTAATATCACCTAAATGGAAGTGCTCTTGAATAAGAGGGTATAGCATCATTAAAAAAAATAACATAATAAATGTTACCAAAGCAGAGGCAGCTAAAGATTTATAATAAAATTTCCGCAATATTTTTATATTTGTAGTGCTTGCACTAATTTTTGGCAATATAAAAGAACTCGCGCTTGCAAGCACATAATGACTTAATTGCGTGATTGAAACCATAATATTGTATGTACCCACTACGGCTGTATTGAAAAATAGCCCTAGCAATATTTTATCTAATGACGCGAATATTGCCCCTGAGATGGTCTGAAAAGTCATCCATTTACCAAAATGGAAAAACTCTTTTGTATATTTTCTATTCAGTTTAATATCGCTTAAATGTAAATCGACTACTTTACGTAAGGTGTTATACCTCAGCAAAAGACTTAAAAATGCAATAATTACAGCAAATATAATAATAGCCGTTACATTTTTTAGTTTAATTGCAACCAGTGCCAGTGTAATAAAACCGATAAATCTAATTAAAAACTCTAATTTAGATGAAGTTTTAAATTGTTGCAGACCTTTCAGTGCTGCTGAAATAACCGTATCACACTGAGTAAATATCAGTAGTAGCAAAGCTTCATAAATTAAAAATGGCTGCGTAATTAATTGTGGATACAACGATTGTAATGTTGTTTGAAATAAATTGAAGACTAGCAGTAAAACTATAGAAAATGTAACCGTGCCTAATAATGTAATGCTAATGGCAGTGCCTATACGTTCAGCTATGTTTTTGACGTTGGATGTTTGATGATTAAGTGCAAGATAATAAGTAACCGCAGTATTCATACCCAAGCCAGTAAAGCCCAACAAGCCCACAAACGCTATTACCATGACATATAAGCCATATTTTTCCAGCCCTAAGCTGTGCGTAAGTATGGGTATTAAAATCATAGAAAATAGTGGGCATGAGAACGACTCAAGCATACTCCACATTGCTGTGACTTGTATTGAAGGGTTAATACCGAAAAGCAATAGTGGCTTAAAAAGCAACTGTTTTAATTTAACTTGCAATTGATTGAAGCTCTGTTGATTAAAGCGCACTTGAATTACGCTCTAAATAATTAGCATAAGATTGTTCCACGCCTTGAAACAAGAGTATCAGGCTCATCTTTTTAAATACATATTAAAAAAGGCGATACTAAAAGCTCATACATTAAGCTTTCCTGACCATGCGCTATCTCGCATCTCAATATATCGGACTTTTATAAGCTGAAAAATACTTTCTAAAGTCGGCTTTACTGCGTAAATGCTATTTAGTGCTTCTGATGCTTGCTTAGGATCATCTTCATACTGATGGTCAATATTATTTCTGATTTTTCTAAGTTCTAACCAAGTATTTTTATCTTCTAATAAGCCAATCTGCTCAAGTCTATTAAGTGTATCAATAAATGGCTTAGACTTGGGATTATCTTCTTTTAAAAACTCCAGCATCAAGATAAATAGTCTCTCCCCCATTGCATCTTGTAGCTTTGCAAATCGAAACAAAAATTGATCGATGTGCTCAACTTCATCATCTGAAAGCTGCTGATATCGATTTATATCTAAGGGCATAAATAATGCCATTTTTGTATATGCATGACTCATTCTTTGCACATGCTTATCGCATTCAGCAATAAGTTTTTCCATTCTTAGATTAATCATAAACGTATTCCGTGCAGTATGGCTTGTTGCTTAATAGCTCGACTTTGATCTTCAGCAAAGACAATATCAATTTTTTGCTCAAGCATTAATAGATATTTAATTTTGTGTTTTAGATCTTTTCCAGTCTCGGCTTTGATATACAAATCAATGTCTCCACCTTTTTTTGAATCATCCGTACGACTACCAAACAAAAACACCTGTGTTTTTGCTCCAAAAACTTCACAGGCAGATTGCTTAATAGCATTGGATTCAAAGTCAGTTAATCGCATTTAGTTTTTAACGCAAAAAGAGGGTAGACCCATTTATAGGGAAATATCTTGATGTAATTGTTTTAATTCTGCAAAAAGCGTCATTAGTAATAACTTGAATATTCATTACTCACCCGCTATTTGTAGAATTTGTTTAATATCTAATTCTGATAAGCCTGTCACCTTAGCGATTATCTCAATTGATGTACCTTCTTTTGCTAAGTTGAGGGCTATGATTTTTGTTGCTTCATTTATACCTTCTGCTTTTCCTTCATAATAGCCATCACCAAATGAGGATTCAAACATGCTCGCTTGATAATGCAAATCGTCTTTATAATGTTCGTAGGCTTTTTGCTCATCTTCAGGTAACTTCATGATGCTGAGTTTTTCTTCTGCTTCTTTTAAGCCTTTTGCGGTGAAGTTTTCTTTGATTTCTTCATTTTTTAAAAAGTAAATCCATTCATCCAAGGTATCTTTGGCAATGTCGTTAAAGCGGTTAATTTTGATCAGGTAATATTCTGGGTAAAGTGCTTCTACGCAGTCTTTTTTAAACAGTTGTTTTTGTTTTTCGTTTAGCTCCAGAAGATCATGGTTATGTAACCCTATGAAGCGAGTGGTGCCTTTATAGATATAATCTGTGCCACTGCCAAGATCAAAATAAAGAATGTTTATTGAGATGACTTTGGTTATACCCGCGTAAGATTGACTTTCTTCAAGATGCTCTATAGCTGTTTTTGAGACACCATAAAATATGCGCTGCAAGTAGTCATACTCTCGATCATATTGTATTTCTATGATGATTATTTCTTGTTTGTGGTTGCGTACTTTAAGATCAATACAGTTAAATTCGTGAACTCTACAGTCCTTGTATCTTTCACTTTCCAGCACAACCAAGATCGTAATGTCTTCTTTAAGCAGCTCACTTAAAAAACCTTCAAGGATTCCAAAGTTGGCTTTGCTACGCAACAAGCGTTTAATGGCCCAGTCGAAGGTGATCAGTTTTCTTTTTTTAACCATCTTAAAACTCCCAGAACTCAACTCAATTATGCTGTGTTAGATTTTATCTTTAATTAAATTATTGTTCATATTCATTGCCTGCATCCTTGAAACAAATATCATTTGAACGCCTTCGTTATACTGGGAAGTTACATGACGTTTGAAAACCTCACGTAACCTTTATAAGGTAACTTTTTTATTATTCAACGCTAACAGAAACTGTATAACCGTGCTTCTTTAGCAACGCATGTTGCTTAGCTTGCGCTAAATCACTTGCAACCATTTCAGCGCACATTTCCTGAGCTGTAATCTCTGGCACCCAGCCTAATTTTTGCTTGGCTTTACTGGGATCACCCAACAGGGTTTCGACTTCGGTAGGACGAAAGTAACGGGGATCAATTTTTACGATAGGCTGATCATTCCAATAACCCACTTCGTTAACGCCCTCACCTTCCCAACGTAGCGGCATCCCCAGTTCTTCTGCGGTCCATTCGATAAATTGGCGTACGCTATATTGAACACCAGTAGCAATTACAAAATCTTCAGCCTGATCTTGTTGCAACATCATCCATTGCATACGCACGTAGTCTTTGGCATGACCCCAGTCGCGCAAGGCATCGATGTTACCCATGTACAAGCAATCTTCTAAACCTTGATTTATGTTGGCTAAGCCTCTAGTTATTTTTCGGGTTACAAAGGTTTCGCCACGGCGCGGACTTTCGTGATTAAACAAGATGCCATTACAAGCATACATACCATAAGCCTCACGGTAGTTGACCGTTATCCAGTAAGCATATAACTTGGCGACGGCATAAGGGCTGCGTGGGTAAAAGGGAGTGGTCTCTTTTTGAGGTGTTTCTTGCACCAAACCATAGAGCTCGGAGGTGCTCGCTTGGTAAAAGCGAGTTTTCTTCTCCAGCCCTAAAATCCTAATGGCTTCTAAAATACGTAGCGTGCCCATTCCATCTACATCAGCAGTGTACTCGGGACTCTCAAAACTAACAGCAACATGGCTTTGCGCACCTAGGTTGTAGATTTCATCTGGTTGCGTTTCTTGGATAATACGCGTCAAGTTACTACTATCACTAAGATCACCGTAGTGCAGCTTAAAGCTTGCGTTATCTACATGTGGATCTTGATAGATATGATCAACCCGCTGGGTATTAAATGAACTAGCGCGGCGTTTAATGCCATGCACAATATAGCCTTTTTCTAATAGAAATTCAGCGAGATAAGAGCCGTCTTGGCCAGTAATACCAGTAATAAGTGCTACTTTTTGAGTCATGTGCGTATTTTGTGATTAAAGTTATGTTAACGTTAGAATAATCAATAAGTTCTTGGCTTAATAAAATCTTGATAAGCCACGCTCAAACCTTCGATTAAGCTTACTTTAGCTTGCCAGCCTAAGGCATTAAGCCGAGAGCTATCCATCCACTTGCGTGGAGCGCCATCGGGTTTGGTGGCGTCAAATTTAATTTGACCTGTATAGCCTATTGTTTGAGCAATAGCTAGGGCCAAATCGGCAATAGTTACGTCCGAGCCACTGCCGACATTAATATGGCTTTGCATAGGTTGCGTGTATTGTTCGTACTCGGCTTTGGGCAGTTGCATAACATGCACGCTGGCGAAGGCCATATCGTCTACATATAAAAACTCACGTCTTGGTGTGCCGCTACCCCAAATACTCACACTAGGTGCGTTGCTGGTTTTGGCTTCATGAAAGCGACGAATCAAGGCTGGAATAACGTGGCTGTTTTCAGGATGATAATTATCTCCGGGGCCATACAAATTAGTTGGCATCACGCTGCGGTAATCCACAGCATATTGACGATTATAACTTTCGCAAAGCTTAATCCCAGCAATTTTGGCTATGGCATAAGGTTCATTAGTGGGTTCTAAGGTGCCCGTCAATAAAGCATCTTCATTCATAGGTTGAGACGCTAAACGAGGATAGATACAACTGGAACCTAAAAACAGTAGTTTTTGCACGCCATTATGAAACGCCGCATCAATCACGTTGGCCTGTACCATTAAGTTTTGATAAATAAACTCAGCAGGATAGGTATTGTTGGCATGTATGCCACCTACTTTTGCAGCAGCCAAATATACCTGATCGGGTTTTTCTGTCTCAAAAAAATGTCTAACGGCCTGTTGGTCAGTTAAATCAAGTTCGGCATGGGTACGCATAACAAGATTCGTCTGGCCTTGGCTTTTAAGTACACGCACTATAGCTGAGCCCACCATACCACGGTGCCCTGCTACATAGATTTTATTGGATGGTGTCATTTGTCTATTTTTAGATTGCGAAACAAAAAAGCTTATTATCTTAGCCAAATTCTACCATGCTTAGTTTAATATCAGAAAATGTAAGCCCCCATTATACTTATGGCTTACAGACTAAATTCAGGCTAAAAAAAATTTACACTCAAAAAAGAGGCTTTACCCTTTATCATATACTCACCATATTATTAACTAATCCCCATACCAAACCATGCACCGCCTAAGAAACCATATTCGTGATATTCATGACTTTCCAAAACCAGGCATTATTTTTAAAGACATTACACCGCTAGTAAAAAATCCTGCAGCCTTAAGATTGGCGGTACATCAATTACTTCAACCTTTTTTAGGCAGAGATATAAACGCTGTCGCAGGGATGGAAGCTAGGGGCTTTATTTTTGGTTCACTTATCGCATGGGAACTTGGTTTACCATTCATTCCTTTAAGAAAGCCAGGCAAACTACCTTACGAAGTCCAAAGTGTAGAATACGACCTTGAGTATGGCTCAGCTTCTTTAGAAGCACATAATGATGCTTTCAGTGCAAATGATCGTGTTTTGTTAATTGATGATTTATTGGCGACTGGCGGCACAGCAAAAGCAAGCTGCGAATTGGTTGAAAAATTGGGAGCGACTGTTGAAGCTTGTGCTTTTGTAATTGAACTGGATTTCTTAGATGGACGAAAGAAACTAGGTGATTATGAGGTTCATAGTGTCTTGCACTATTAATCATGATATTTGATGGTCATGATTAATCAATGATATTGAAATCTCCAGCTTACCAAAATAGGGCAAGCTAGAGCTTGGGAATCCGTGGAAATATATTATTTCTGCAATGGCGATGAAAGCTCTAACTTATGCTTAGCTTTTAAATCATCCTGAGGGACTGACTGGCCTTTAGCACCAACCTCTTTAGCTCCAGAATTTAATTCATCTAAATCATCACCAAAATCCATAGATGATTCGGATTTACCATCGGTTGCTAAATTATTGCGCCATTGTAAGAAAGATTCGCGAGTAAATACGTAAGGATCTAATGAGGCTTCATCAATAAATTTAAGCGCACCTTCAGCCGTTGCACGGGTATTTAATAAAGAAACCAGCTGTATTGGCATTCCTAAGTAAGACGACGGATTAGCAGCCACATCAAAAGCAGAGCCAGGAATACCCCGCATTGTTGAGGGCCCTATAAAAGGGAGTACTAAATAAGAACCGGTAGGCACTCCCCAAACGGCTAATGTTTGATCAAAATCCTCAACATTTAAATCTAGACCCGTATCTGTGGCCACATCAATCAAACCACCTAAACCTATGGTAGTATTAATCAGAAAACGCCCACTATCACGAGCACCTTGCATAAACTTAGCCTGCAAAGCATCGTTAACAATGACGTTTATATTTTTAAGATTATTAAAGAAATTAAAAACACCTGTACGTGCAAACTGCGGTGTGATTTTGTTGTAAACTTTTGAAACTGGCGCGCTAATATAATCATCTAATTTATTGTTAAAAACATACATTGCTCTATTAACATTCTCATAAGGATCAACTTTATTAGTCGCGTGTTCAATACTACCTGTTGTAGTACAACCCGCTAAAACAACAGCCATTACAAAAATTAAGCTGGGTGATTTTATGGATATGTATGTAGACGAGCTAACATTAATGGTGTTCTTAATTGGCATAGGCTCTAGCTTATAATTTTGAATAACTATCTATTTTTTCGTTAATTTTGGTCATTAAGACATCAAAACCTTCGCGCTGTAATATAGTAGTATATTCAGATCTTTTCAAGGCTAAATCACTTACACCGTTAGCGATGATATTTATAATGCGCCAGCTATTGCCTTTTTCTTTAAGCATGTAATCAAACTTAACCGGCTTATCATTTGGGATAACAAGATGACTATGAACAACGACACCACCTCTTGTTGTCTCCTCTTCAGAATCAAAACCAAAAGATTCTCCAGAATAATCGTTAAAGTTATGCGCATAAGATGAAATACTTAAACGTATAAAAATATCAGTTAATTTTTGCTGCTGATCTTCAGATAGTTTTTCCCATTCCTTACCGACTACGATACGAGCAATTTTAGCTAAGTCATGACTGTTGGATATAGGATCAGATAACTTCTCATAACGACCTGCGTAACCTAATTTCTTACCATCCTTCATAACGGCAATCAATTCTGACTGAAACTTCTCAACTACTTGCTTTGCCGTTAAGCCTATATCATCCTGCGCAAAAATCGCCGATGTTGTTAGCATCGACATCATAAACACAATAACTAGACTTATTTTTTTTAAAATCACAACCGAATCCTTAAAACAAAGCGGCCCTTACGTTACTTAACAAGGGAGAAACTAAACATTATATTGTCTACGCAGAC
Organism: Crenothrix polyspora; assembly: GCA_945903675.1. Classification (GTDB taxonomy): domain Bacteria; phylum Pseudomonadota; class Gammaproteobacteria; order Methylococcales; family Methylomonadaceae; genus Methylobacter_C. The sequence goes on along the minus strand of CAMDOP010000027.1, from coordinate 7,213 downwards.
AAGAAATCGTCATTAATAATGACTATAACTTAAGTCTTTATCCGCTAAAACCCTAATCTTATGATTATTGAAGTAGCGAATAACGTTCTTAAGCGAAACTACAATCACTCAACTCTGATAGGAATACCGGCAAGAGTAGATATAGGTGCTTCAACATATTGCGGCGTTGGCTCAGGAACCATTTCACCTTCAGTTTTAGGGCCTCTAATAGACGTCCATAAAGCCTTTAAAGGATGCTTTAACATATCTTCAACGGCTGTCGCCTCATAACCACAATGAGCCATGCAGCTTGCGCACTTAGAATTATTAACGTTGCCATATTTTTCCCAAGGCGTGGTATCCAGCAATTCTTGAAAACTATCGACATAACCTTCATCCGCTAATAAATAACAAGGTTTTTGCCAACCAAATACATTTCTGGTTGGATTACCCCAAGGTGTGCATTCATAATTTTGATTACCGGCTAAATAGTCAAGATATAGTGATGAATGGTTTAATTTCCATTTGCGATTTTTACCGATTCTAAAAATGCCTCGAAATAAATCTTTTACATCTTTGCCTTTAATAAATACATCTTGAGCAGGTGCACGCTCATAACTAAAGCCAGGTGCAATAGTGACACCTTCTACGCCCAATTCCATTGCATAATCTAAAAAGTCTGAGACTTCTTGAGCATTTTCACCTTGAAAGAGAGTGCAATTTACAGTAACTCTAAAACCTTTTTCTAATGCCAATTTAATAGCTTCAACAGCACGCTCAAAAACACCTTCTTGGCAAACAGAAGTGTCATGTCTTTCTTGCATACCATCTAAATGAATTGAAAAAGTCAAATAAGGGGATGGCGTATAATCATCAATACGTTTTTTCAATAACAAAGCATTGGTACATAAGTAGACAAATTTCTTACGAGCAACTATACCCGCTACAATTTCTGGCATTTCCTTATGTATCAGTGGCTCTCCACCGGGTATGGATACCATAGGGGCATTACACTCATCAACAGCCTGCATACATTCTTCGAAAGATAAACGCTGATCCAATATATCATCTGGATAATCTATTTTTCCGCAGCCTGCACAAGCCAAATTACAACGAAATAATGGCTCTAACATAAGAACTAAAGGGTATTTTTTAACACCTCTCAGCTTTTGTTTAATTAAATAACTACCTACTGCAAACTGCTGACGTAAAGGAACTCCCACGCGTAAACCCTCAAAAATTAATAAACCATTTATGATCAAATTAAATTGATCATTCAAATACCGCCTAGATATAGCGGAACAATAACCATGTATCAAATAAACAACAAAACATACCGTGCCAGTAAATCAAAGCCTTCTAAGATTTAATTATATAAAAATACTTTAAATAAACTTAGCAACTATATAATACAACCGCTTATCTTATGTTGACTAGAATACTATCTTTTTACAAAGGACTCCATATTTTTACTAAATTATCTATTACAGTGCCTCAACAGACTAAATATTACGGTAATTTGTTTAAATACAACATACCTTCTTAAATAACTGTTTTAATTATTGAATATTGCCAACAAAGCCCAGCTAATCAGGGATGGTGACAACAAAACAACATTGCTTTGCAAATTACCAACAAACAAGCTATTATTGCCTTTAATTAACCTACCATCTAACCTGATAGACATCAATTGTATAATGAGCGAAACGCAAATATCCTTGGACAATCCAAAATCATTGAGCCAATTATCGGATAATGACTTTCAGTCACTGCTACTTGAAGGTGTATCCAGAACATTTGCTCTGACTATCCCGCAACTTCCTACCAAACTTTACAGTGTAGTTGCTAACGCTTACTTATTATGTCGTATAGTTGATACTATTGAAGACGAAGTTTCATTATCGGTATTGCAAAAAAAGCAATTTTGCACAGACTTTATTGATGTAGTAAAAACAGGCGTCAATGCAGAGCCTTTTGCAATTGACATTGCGCCCCTCCTCTCTGAACAAACTATTCCTGCAGAACATACGCTGATCCATGTATTACCCAGAGTCATACAAATTACACATAGCTTTGATCCTGATCAAATCCAAGCATTAGCTCAGTGCGTTGAAACCATGGCAGAAGGCATGCCAATATTTCAGGCTAAAGATTTAAAGGGCGGTTTAGAAACACTTGCCGATTTAGATAAATATTGTTATTACGTCGCTGGTTGTGTTGGCGAAATGTTAGCTAAATTATTTTGCCATTATTCCACCGAAATTGCTTTACATAAAGATGAGCTATTAACATTATCAGTTTCATTTGGGCAAGGTCTACAAATGACCAATATCTTAAAAGATATATGGGATGATGCTCATCGCGGTGTTTGCTGGCTTCCACAAGATATATTTAATGAAACTGGCTTTGACCTTAATAAGTTAAGTATCGAAACAAACAACGAACAATTTAGAGTTGGCTTAGCTCACCTAATTGGTATTGCCCAAGAACATCTGCACAATGCCTTACTCTATACACAAAAAATACCCGCTCATGAAACAGGCATACGCAACTTTTGTTTATGGGCTCTAGGCATGGCGATTTTGACTCTAAGAAAAATCAAGCAAAACTTAGATTTTACTCATGCCAATCAAGTCAAAATTACACGCAATAGTGTTAAAGCCACCATACTTTCCACGCGACTTATAGGCAGCAATAATACATTATTATCTCTACTATTTAATTTAAGTAGTCGTGAGTTAAAAACTCCAAATTGGAGCTATTCAGTTAATTCCTCAAAAGCTAACTTTGACCTTTAAGGACGTCGTTATGTTTACTGATTCAAATACAACAACTTCGACTGGAAATACAAGCAGCTCATCTACAACTATTTATTCAAAATCCTACGATATTAATAAGGCAATCAGCAAAGCTCAAGATAGTTTATTAAAGAAACAAGACAAAGACGGTTACTGGGTATTCGAACTTGAAGCAGACTGCACCATACCCTCCGAATACATCTTAATGATGCACTATTTGGGTGAAATTGATGAACAACTACAGGCAAAAATAGCCAACTACTTAAGACCCAGACAATCTGAAGATGGCAGTTACCCCCTCTTCACAGGTGGACCCGGAGATATTAGCTGCTGCGTTAAAGTTTATTACGCTTTAAAGTTAGCCGGCGACTTACCTGAAGCTAACCACATGACTAGGTTAAGAAATTACATACTCAGTCATGGTGGCGCAGCAAAAGCCAATGTATTCACACGCATAGAACTCGCTAAATTCAAACAAATACCTTGGCGTGGAGTTCCCTACATTCCTGTAGAGATCATGTTATTTCCGAGTTGGTTTCCGTTTCATCTAGACAAAGTCGCCTACTGGTCAAGAACCGTTATGGTACCGTTGTTTATACTATGCACACTAAAAGCTACCGCCAAAAATCCAAGCAACGTTAGCATACTGGAAATTTTTGTTACGCATCCAGATGAAGAGCATCATTATTTTCCTGAGCGCACCTTACTCAATAAAATATTTTTAGGCTTAGATTATTTAGGACGTACGACTCGACCTCTAATCCCTAAAAAAGCACATGAATTAGCTATTACTAAAGCAAAAGAATGGATTATAGAGCGATTGAATGGTGAAGACGGTTTAGGCGGCATCTGTCCAGCCATGATGGCCGCTTATGAAGCCCTATTACTATTAGAAACACCTGAAGATCATGGGCACATTAGAATTGCCCGCAAAGCGATCGATAAACTATTAGTTATCAATGAACTTGATGCTTACTGCCAACCCTGTTTATCACCCGTATGGGATACCGCACTTGCCGCTTTAGCGTTACAAGAAGCAGATAAAAATCAAACACCGATTAGCCAAACAGCACTAACACGTGCTTATGAATGGCTTAAAAGTAAACAACTATCCGATGAACCTGGTGATTGGCGTATTTCTAAGCCCAATTTAGAGGGTGGTGGCTGGGCTTTTCAATTTGAAAACCCCCATTATCCTGATGTGGATGACACAGCCGTCGTTGCTTTTGCAATGGCCGACTCAAATTTACCCCATTTAGATGAATCAATACATCGAGCTACCCGCTGGATAGTAGGTATGCAATCAAAAAATGGTGGCTATGGCGCCTTCGATGTCGATAATACACATTATTATTTAGACGAAATCCCTTTTGCTGACCATGGAGCACTGTTAGATCCTCCTACTTCTGATGTCAGCGCACGCTGCGCAATGTTAATGGCAAAGGTCGCTCAAAATCACGATGAATATAGACCTGCGTTAGAACGCACTATTCAATACCTACGAGACGAACAAGAAACAGATGGCTCTTGGTTTGGTCGCTGGGGCACCAACTACATTTATGGTACTTGGTCGACACTATTAGGCTTAGAACAAACAGATCTGCCTAAAAACGACCCTATGTATATTAAAGCCGTTAACTGGCTAAAGACTATGCAACGTGAAGATGGTGGCTGGGGCGAAGACAATTATAGTTATCACGACAAAAAGAAAAGCGGCCGTTATCACTTTAGTACTGCATTCCAAACATCTTGGGCGTTATTAGGTTTAATGGCCGCTGGTGAAGTACATTGCCCAGAAGTTGCTGCGGGAATTGATTTTATTTTACGTAATCAGCAAGCGGGTGGCGTATGGGATGATAAGTGCTTTACTGCACCTGGCTTTCCAAAAGTGTTTTATCTTAAATACCATGGTTATGACAAGTTTTTTCCGCTTTGGGCACTTGCACGTTATCGCAACGAACTGATTAACAAGTGATAACAGGAATCGTTGTTGCGCTACCTGAAGAACTTAGCACTCTTACGTCAAACAAATTGATTAAAGGGAGTAGTTGTTTAATAAGCAATAACGTATTAGTTATCTATTCTGGTACTGGGCCTATCAATGCTAGCTCTGCAACTGAATACCTTATTTCTCAAGGCGCAACAAAATTAATTAGTTGGGGCTGTGCTGCAGCTCTTAGCGAAACATTAAAACCAGGTGATTTAATGCTAGCAAATGAATTGATCTCTACCGAAGAAAGTATCGCTGTACCATTGAAAATGAATGCTAATTGGCATCTACATACAAAAGAATTATTATCCCCTTTTGTAAAAGTACATAGTGGCTGCTTAGCAGAAAGTAAAAGCATTGTTTCTTCTAGCGAACATAAGAAACAAATACATATCAATACTAACGCTATCGCCTTAGATATGGAGAGTATAGCGATAGCTAAAGTGGCAAATCGACATACATTCCCCTTTTTAGCCATTCGAGTGATCGCTGACCCAGTAGAGATGAACTTACCTTTAGCTATTTCTAAATCGCTTAATGAACAAGGCGAAGTATCACTAAGCAAGCTATTGCTTTACCTAGCAAACCATCCCGCAGAATTACCTGGATTAATTAGGCTAGGATTACATTTTAAATCGGCAACAAAAACCTTAAAACTCATTGCCAAACATATTGATACTGTAACTCTCTTTCAAGAAACGCAACCAGTAGACTCACCAATCAATATTAACTTTAGCCTTTAATCCAACTTTACTATTATGACTTTTAGCATCGCCGAACTATTTGCTCAACACAGTACTGATAAATTTGATTTGCATGAGCAATATCTCAATAAACAAATGGTACGCATGCTACAAACCATTGGTTATGACAGACATTATCAACGTGCAGTTGGGCAATACCTATATGATCAAGAAGGCACTGAGTTTTTAGATTTATATAGTGGTTTTGGGGTTTTTGCGATTGGACGCAATCATCCTACGGTTATTAAGGCGCTACAAGAAACATTAACATTAGAGTTGCCTAATCTTGTGCAATTAGATGTATCGATCTTAAGTGGTTTACTGGCAAAAGAGCTATTAAAAACAACGCCAGAAAATATTAACAAAATGTTTTTTTGTAATTCTGGTACTGAAGCCGTTGAATCTGCGATTAAATTTGCTCGCTATACGACTAAACGCGACAAAATTGTATTTTGCGATCATGGTTACCATGGACTGACTATGGGCTCATTATCTTTAATGGGCGAGAAAATATTCCGTGAAGGTTTTGGCCCCTTATTACCCGGCTGTGTTTCAGTGCCTTTTAATAACTTAGAAGCTTTAGAAGCAGCACTCAGTAATAAAGATGTTGCCGCCTTCATTGTAGAACCTATACAAGGTAAAGGTGTAAATATACCAGATGATAATTATTTACCTGAAGTAGAACGCCTATGTAAAAAATACGGCACCTTGTTTGTAGCCGATGAAGTACAAACAGGCATAGGTAGAACAGGAAAATTTTGGGCAATTGATCATTGGGGCGTTAAGCCAGATATGATTTGTATGGCTAAAGCACTTTCAGGTGGTTTTGTCCCCGTAGGCGGAGTAGCGATGACAGAAAAGATCATGGATACCGTCTTTAATCGCATGGATAGAGCAGTGGTACATGGCTCTACTTTTGGTAAAAACAATATGGCTATGGCGGCTGGTTTAGCGACATTACATGTGATAGAAAATGAAAAATTAGTCGAAAATAGTTTAGCAGTAGGCACAGATATTATTAACAGCCTTAATGCCTTATCAGGCAAATACGAATTTCTTAAAGAAGCTCGTGGCAAGGGAATGATGATAGCGGTTGAATTTAATTCGCCTAAAAGCTTAAAACTGAAAGCGGCTTGGGCCATGTTAGAAGCTGCGAATAAAGGCCTATTCTGTCAAATGATTACTATTCCACTATTTAAAGAGCACCACATACTAACTCAAGTGGCCGGACATGGAATGAATGTGGTTAAATTGCTGCCACCGTTAATATTGACGCAAAAAGATCGTGACAATATTGTTAACTCATTTGACAAAGCAATTGCCGACACCCATCAAATACCAGGCTCAATATGGGATTTAGGTAAGAATTTAGCGAGTCACGCATTAAAGAATAAAAAAGCTTAAATATAAAGAAGTAAACACCCCCGTTAATAGCGTCATGCGACAATATTAATAAACGTTAACTAACTTATATTTCAATGTTGCTGCCCTACTTCGTTTGTGCATCAACCTGATGTTCATACGAGAACCACACTAACTATTATGAAAACATTACTTAATTACCCACTACTTAATAATATCAACAGCCCCGCTGATGTGCGTAATTTAAGTAAAGATCAATTAAAGCCGTTGGCCAAAGAGTTGCGTGATTATTTAACCCATACCGTGAGTATATCCGGCGGTCATTTTTCAGCAGGACTGGG
>CAMDOP010000026.1 GCA_945903675.1 Crenothrix polyspora | reverse complement strand
AAAGAGCAAGGCCAGAGGATATCGTTCGTAGGGCTAAGCCAGATGATGATGCAAAAAAGGTTGATAAGAGTAAAAAAAGAATGGGCTCAACATCAAGACGAGCAAAACCTAAGGCTGAATAGTTAAAGCATCTAGTTAAGGGTTTGTAGAGATGATATCGTTTTGTAACGATATCATCTTAATTGTTCGTAGATTGCCAGTAAGTTATAAATAAATAGTTTGTAGTTCTAAAAGTTGTAAGGCTATGTTTCTCTGCTTCGTTTTCTCAAATTCACTTAAGTTTTAACCTCCCTACTTTTATAGGTCGCTAAGCCATTAATTGCTCTGCAGCTTAATTTTCTATGCCTTAGCCTTAGCGTATTGTTTTTTCTGAGCTTTTACTTCTTATTAGTCATTTAGCGATATTTAGCTAGGCTTGTGTTTGGTTGTTTATTTGATAGATGCTGATGCGATGGCATTTAAATAACGGTTGTTATTTGATGTTGGGGACGGCTGCTAATGGGGGAGTGGATAAGATTGACGGCGGTGTTTTATTTTTACTAGAAAAGACGGCCCAGTAGTACTTAAAAGCGCTGGCGGCTTAAATGTGCTTAATCTGAGCCTACGCATTGCAATTCGCATGGCGAACGAGGTTGCGCAGGCTTTCGATAGTCTTCTGGGCGTAATAAGTCCTTTTTGGAGCAGATCATTATGTTAAGGGCTAACATAATGGTTTGAAGCTTATTTTCCGTATCTTTTACGGAATTTATCAACGCGACCTGCTGTATCAACAACGCGTTGTTTGCCAGTATAAAAAGGATGGCATGAGGAACAAACCTCAATTTGTAGGTCCTTAGTTAATACCGAACCGGTCAAAAAAGTATTGCCGCAACCACAGGTTACAGTAATTTGTTTATATTCTGGATGAATTTCTGGTTTCATATTACTTTCACATTGCCCGTAAAGAGGTTACATACTTATTAAATAACTGGCTATAATACTTACTTCATCAGCTATTAGCAAGATTTGTTAAACTTATGCGCATCATTACTTTAAATGCCAACGGCATCCGAGCTGCAGAACGTAAAGGCTTCTTTATTTGGATGCAGCAACAAAATGCTGACATCATTTGTTTGCAGGAAACAAAGGCACAAATACATCAATTGGATAGCGATCCTTTTTGCCCGACAGGCTATCATTGTTTTTATCATGATGCAGAAAAAAAAGGCTATAGTGGCGTTGCGCTTTATTGTATAAAAGAGCCAGACAGCATAGTTAATGGAATAGGTTGGCCTGATGCTGATGCAGAGGGTCGCTTTATTGAAGCTCAATTTGGCAACTTAAGTGTCATCTCATTGTACTTGCCTTCTGGTTCCTCAGGAGAAGAGCGGCAAGCCTTTAAATTTAGTTTTATGAAGCGCTTTGCCCCTTATCTTCAAGCTTGCATAGTAAGTGGTCGTGATTATATTATTTGTGGAGACTGGAATATCGCCCATAAAGAAATTGACTTGAAAAACTGGCGAGGTAACAAAAAGAACTCTGGTTTCTTGCCTGAAGAGCGGGCATGGTTAGATGATTTATTTGTAGATGATCAATGGTTAGATGCTTTTCGTTTAGTCAATCAAGATGCGGATCAATATACTTGGTGGTCAAATCGAGGTCAATCGTGGGCAAACAATGTAGGTTGGCGCATTGATTATCAAATTATTAGCGCTGGATTAAAAGACAAAATCAGGTCTACTTCAATCTATAAAGACGAGCGTTTTTCCGATCATGCGCCATTGATTATGGATTACGATATATAGTGCTATTATCTTGGTCCACAGGCTTTTGCTCAGCATTCCAAGGAGCTACTTTAAATAAAAGTAACATGCCTGGAATTGCAACAATAAAGCACAGCAAAAAAAAAGCTTCCCATCCCAGCCAATCTACCAAATACCCTGTTGCGGCATTGGCAAAGGTGCGAGGTACTGCAGCTAAGCTGGTAAATAAGGCGAATTGAGTCGCGGTATAGAGCGGATGGGTTGTGTGCGCAATAAAAGCAACAAAAGCGGCTGTACCGAGGCCTACGCCAAGTGCTTCAACGCTAATAACTAAAGCTAATGTAGGTAAATTATGGCCTATCGTTGCTAGCCAGACAAAGCCTAAAATAGCCAGCATTTGGACTATTCCAAATAGCCATAGTGCGCGGTTAATACCCAGCTTAATCATCCAAATACCACCCAGTAATCCACCGATAACACTAGGCCACAAACCAGCATTTTTTGCGACGAGTCCAATCTCGGTTTTACTAAAGCCCATGTCGAGATAAAAGGGCGTTGCAAGTGCTGTGGCCATACTATCTCCCAATTTATAAAAGAAAATAAAAGCAAGTACTAGGATGGCTGATCTCAAGCCATTACGAGATATAAACTCATTAAAGGGCTCTACGACAGCCGCTTTTAATGATTTAGGGGCATTGTTTTTAAGTGGTGGTTCACTAATACATAGCGTCATTATTATGCCGGGTAGCATAAACAAAGCTGTAATAAAAAATACACTATTCCAGGGTAAATGATCAGCCAAAATCAGTGATAAAGAACCGGGTATCAAGCTTGCAATTTTATAAGCATTTACATGAATGGCACTTCCCAAACCTAATTCAACATCGAGTAATAATTCACGTCGATAGGCGTCCAGTACAATATCTTGAGAAGCACTAAAAAAAGCAATGAGACATGCTAAATAAGCGATGGTCCATAAGTCCTGTAGGGGATGCCATAAGCCAAAGCAAGGTATAGAAAGGGTTAAGGCTAGTTGCGAAATAAATAACCAGCCTCTTCGTCTTCCAAAAGGTGGAATATAGCGATCAAACAAAGGTGCCCACAAAAACTTCCAAGTAAAGGGTAGTTGGATTAAGGCGAATAAACCAATCGCTTTTAAATCTACACCTTCAGAGCGCAGCCAAGCGGGTAATAATGCAATTAATATATAGAGCGGTAACCCAGAGCTAAAGCCTGTGAATATACAAATGAGCATGCGTTTATTAAGCAATACCTGCTTAATGGTTGGATTATTGGTCACAGAACCCCTTGGGAATTTAAATGATAGTTAAGATGCGCAGCTACTAAACATAGCTTAATAATATCATTGGTATTTTTTAATATCGAAAAAAAAGGCGGAATGGTTCATACCATTCCGCCTTTTCAATAAAGCTTATCGCACAAACTGTGCGATTTTTATTCTTTATTAACCATTAATCAAATAATGAACAAATATACTAGCAGCATAACCACCCGCAATAGCAGGTGTCCATTTTAGATGGCTAAAGAAGGTGTATTTATGGTTTGATTGCCCCATTAAAGCAACGCCAGCCGCAGAGCCTACTGATAATAATGAGCCACCTACGCCAGCAGTCAAGGTTACCAATAACCACTGATATAAATCCATATCAACATTCATATTCAATACAGCAAACATAACTGGAATATTATCAACAATCGCTGAAATGATACCGACCAAAATATTAGCTGTAGTTGCACCTAAGCCGTCATACATGGCGCCTGATAATAGTTCAAGATAACCGATATAACCTAAGCCACCAACAGCAAATACTACGCCAAAGAAAAATAATAAAGTATCCCATTCAGCGCCACGTACTTTATTGAAAACATCAAAGCCCGCTTCACCTTCAGCTCGGTGATACTTTTTCAAATAAAAACCATAGAGCATTAATACAGAAAGTCCGACCATCATACCCATAAAAGGAGGTAAGTGTAGACCTTGTTTAAAGCTAACTGCGGTAACAATCGTTAATAAAAATAAGCCACAAATTTGCAACGCACCGGGCTTTAATACGACAGCCTCTTCATTAGTTACTAGGGGTTGCTCGTTTGGTACTGCGAAATACATTACTGCAGCAGGAACGGCATAGTTAGCAATTGAAGGTACAAATAGTTTAAAGAAATCAAAGAACTCAGCGTATCCAGCCTGCCATACCATTAAGGTAGTAATGTCGCCAAAAGGACAAAATGCACCGCCTGCATTAGCTGCAACCACTAAATTAACAAAACCTATGCTGACAAATTTCTCATTGTCTGCGCCAACGGCCATAACCACAGCGCCAACTAATAAAGCAGCAGTTAGGTTATCGGCTACGGCTGATAAAAAGAAAGTAATGATGCCTGTAATTAAGAATAGTTTACGATAGCCAAATTGTTTTCTAACCAACCATGATCTTAGTGATTCAAATACGTTGCGTTCGGCCATTGAGTTGATATAGGTCATGGCGACTAATAAAAACAACATAAGCTCAGCATATTCTTTCAAGTTGTATTCAAATGCTTCGTGCATTGCTTCAACTGAAACGCCTTTTTGAGAGGCTAAAATAGCTGCATGTGCCCAAATAATGCCTGCCGCTAAAATAACAGGTTTAGATTTACGCATATGCGTAAACTCTTCAGTCATTACAAAGCCATAAGCAATAACAAAAATCAGAACGCAATAAATGCCACGCTCAGTGCCTGTCAAACCAAGGCTTTCAAAGCCACTTGCCATTGCCATTTGTGGCATTAACAAGATTGATAAAAAGATTAATAAAAAACGCACGAAATATCCCCTTCCTACTTTACAGTTATAGATACAAAAAATTCAGCTGTTAATGGTATCACCAACTAATAATATTGTCATTTTATGGCTTGCAGTATATGATTGCAGGTCAAATTATTAGCCAGAATAGTGTTATAGACGCCTATCCATGTACCAATATACCGATACCGATCAAACCCTTGTTGACGAGCGTGTTGCTCAATTTAGACGACAAACCGAGCAGTTCTTAAAAGGCGAGCTTTCAGAAGATCATTACCGTGCTTTACGTTTAAGAAATGGTGTTTATATACAAACACATGCGCCTTTGTTAAGGGTTGCTGGACCTTATGGTCTGCTTAATTCTAAACAAGTGCGTAAACTTGCTCATATTGCCCGCTTTTATGACAAAAAGTACTGTCACTTTACCACTCGACAAAACATTCAGTTTAACTGGCCAAAGCTGGAGCAAATTCCCGATATATTAGCGGAATTAGCGAGTGTGCAAATGCACTCGATACAAACCAGCGGCAATTGCATGCGCAATACCACTACGGATCATTTGGCGGGTGTTTGTGTGGATGAAATTGAAGATCCACGACCTTATTGTGAAATTATTCGTCAATGGACTACTTTGCATCCTGAATTCGATTATTTACCGCGTAAATTTAAAATCGCGGTAAGTGGTGCCTTGCATGATCGTGCTGCCACCCAATTTCACGATATCGGTTTGCATCTAGTTAAAAATGCCGAAGGTGAGGTTGGTTTTAAAGTCATCGTAGGTGGTGGTTTAGGGCGGACACCTATTATAGGTCAAGTAATAAAGCCGTATTTAGAGAAAAAACATTTACTCTCTTATTTAGAAGCAATACTGCGTATTTATAATCTCTATGGTCGACGTGATAACAAATATAAGGCTAGGATCAAAATCTTGGTTAAGGAATCTAGCTTAGCTAAATTCTCGGCCTTAGTTGATAAAGAATGGTCGCATCTTAAAGATAATAATGAATTAAGTGCAGAGCGTTTGACGGCGATGTGTGCGCAATTTAGTGCGCCAGCTTATGACGATCAAGCTTTAGAAGACCAAAGTTTTGCGCAGCATCAAGCAGCCGATCAAGCTTTTGCTACTTGGGTCAAACATAATACGGCTAATCATAAAGTGTCTGGTTATCGTGCAGCATTTGTTTCCTTAAAAGCGCCTGATTCACCTCCAGGTGACATGACCGATGATCAGTTGGAAGCTGTTGCTGATCTTGCTGATGCCTACAGTTTTGGGGAGATTAGAGTCACTCATAGACAAAATCTAATTCTGGCTGATATTAAACAAGCCGACTTGTACTCGCTATGGCAAAAACTTGCTGAACAAAAATTAGCGACACCCAATATCGGCACAGCCACTGACATGATTTGTTGTCCAGGCTTAGATTTTTGCTCATTAGCTAATGCGGGCTCCATCGGTATAGCTAAAGAAATAAATGAAGCTTTAGATGATATGGATTACATACACGATATTGGTGATTTAAAAATCAATATGTCTGGCTGTATGAATGGATGTGCGCATCAAAGTGTTGGTCATATTGGTATTTTAGGGGTTGATAAGAAAGGCACTGAATGGTACCAATTAACCTTGGGAGGTTCTTCAGAAAATAATGCAGCAATAGGTGAGCGATTAGGTCCTGCTGTTGCTAAAGATCAAATTACCCAGGCTATCGTAACTATTTTAGATGTTTATATTAAACAACGATTGGAAGAAGAGTCATTCCTAGATATGGTAAACCGGGTAGGTATTACTCCATTTAAAGAGCAGGTTTATGCAACTCATTAAAGATCAACAGATCATTGAAAATACGTGGCAATATATTGCAGATAATGATGAGCTAAAGACTGGAGACATCAGTGTTTCTTTTGCTCGCTGGCAAGCTGATAAAAAACAATTAATGGCGCATGACGGCAAGCTTGGCATTAGAATGAGTACCACAGATAGTGCTGATGAGCTCGCTAATGATTTAGAAAAGTTTCAGCTTATTGAGTTAGATTTTCCCGACTTTGCCGACGGACGTTTATTTTCTCAGGCTTGGTTGTTGAGAGGGCGCTATCATTATCAAGGCGAAATAAGAGCCATTGGACATTACATTCCTGATCAAGTTTTTTATTTGGCGCGTGTGGGTGTTAATGCGTTTAGTCCAAAAGTTGCCGAAGAATTACCTGATATCATCAAAAAACTAAAAGATTTTACGGTCAACTACCAAAACTCTATTAATTAAATAGATGTTGTTTGGCAGTAGCGCAGGTAGTTAAGTAAATATATAAAATGTTTAGTTTTTTCAAGTTACATAAAAATCCTAGCTAACCATAAGGAAGTAATCATGACTACTATCGCTGACCCCATTATTGGATCTTGGTACAAAGATCTAGAAAGTAAATTAAAATTCAAAGTTATCGCTATTGATAAAGACGATGAAGCCATTGAAATTCAATACCTTAATGGCGATATTGGCGAATATGATAATGATACGTGGTATAGCTCAAGCTTTAATGGCATTGAAGCCCCTGAAGATTGGTCGGTAGCCTTTGATGGAATTGAAACTGATGACTTAGGCTATACGGATACCGATGAGCATAAGCCAAATATTGAAGACGTAGATATTGATGACTATCTGGATTAACTAGGAAATAATGGCATGAAAATGACTTCCCAGGAATTTTTGGACTGGCCGTCGAAAAGAATTACCTTACTGGCTATGTCCGGTGCAGGAAAAACAACTCTAGCCAATAAGTTACCTAAAGCAAACTGGTTCCACTACTCCGGTGATTACCGGATAGGTACTCGTTATCTGCGTGAGCCGATTCTGGATAACATAAAGCGCCAGGCGATGAGTGTGCCTTTTCTTCGTGATTTATTATTATCGGATTCTATTTATATATCCAATAAAATCACGGTCGATAATCTTGCTCCTATTTCCACTTTTTTGGCTAAAGTAGGTGACCCTTCCAAAAATGGCTTGTCTTTACAAGAATTTAAGCGTCGACAGCAATTACATCATCATGCTGAATGTGCGGCTATGAGTGATGTACCGGAATTCATACATAAAGCACAGGATATATACGGCTATTCACATTTTATAAATGATGCTGGTGGTAGTGTTTGTGAGTTAGATTGTCCTGATGTATTAGAACAGCTGGCCAAAAACACATTAATCATTTACATAAAAATACCACCAGCGTTAGAAAAAACCATTATCGAGCGTGCCAAAACAGATCCCAAACCTTTGTATTATCGAGAAGCGTTTTTAGATGATAGGCTCTTAGAATTCATGCGTCTTAATGACTATGTCACTACCGATGAGATGCCACCTGATGATTTTGTTTCTTGGGTTTTCCCCGAGCTATTTAAATCTCGTTTACCTCGTTATCAAGCTATCGCCGACCAGTTCGGTTACACAGTAGATGCAAGTGTAGCTGCAGCCGTTAAAACAGAGACCGATTTCATTAATATGATTAGCGATGCCTTGGATAAGCAGTCATGATAATTAATCAGCAGAGCTCATGCCTCTAGTCGCTCATATTGATTTACCAACATTTCAACGCCTGCGTGAAGAGGGTGAAGAAATACTGTCACCAGATCGCGCCAGTCAGCAAGATATTCGGGAAATGCATATTGGTTTGCTTAATCTCATGCCAGATGCGGCATTAGAGGCGACAGAACGGCAGTTCTTTCGGTTGGTGGGTGCGTGTAATCAAATTGTACAATTTCATGTTCATCCTTTTACTGTACCAGGGTTGCCCAGAAGCTCAGAAGCACAAGCTCATATTGATAAGTATTACGAACCCTTTGAAAAAATTAAGCGAGATGGCTTAGATGCATTGATTATCAGTGGAGCTAATGTCACTAAAGCCAGCCTGTCAGAAGAAGATTTTTGGCTGCCTATGATGGAAGTTTTTGCTTGGGCAAACGAAAATGTTACTTCAGTGCTGTGCTCATGTCTTGCGACCCATGCCGTTATTCAATATTGTTATGGTATTGAGCGTACTCGTTTGCCAGAAAAGCGATGGGGGGTGTTTTCTCATAAGCTGATTAACCGTACGCATCCTTTAATAGCAGAAATAAACACCCGCTTTGATGTGCCGCATTCACGGTTTAATGAAATATATCAAAGTGATATGGAGCGTTGTGGTCTACACGTTTTGGTTGCTAGTAAAGAAGCAGGTGTGCATCTTGCAGTAAGCCCTGATGGTTTTCGCATCTTATTCTTTCAAGGTCATCCAGAATACGACGACATTAGTTTATTAAAAGAATATAAGCGTGAGGTATTACGTTTTTATAGCGATGAAATAACTAGCTACCCGCCTTTTCCAGAGCATTATTTTGATGAAACAGTACAGCAA
Source organism: Crenothrix polyspora (assembly GCA_945903675.1). GTDB lineage: Bacteria > Pseudomonadota > Gammaproteobacteria > Methylococcales > Methylomonadaceae > Methylobacter_C. Next base: position 10,554 of record CAMDOP010000026.1, on the reverse strand, counting down.
ATTTTTAACGCTTATGAAGAGCATGTCAAAATAAGTAAAGCCACCGGAGCAGTTTTGGAAGATTTTCCAGAAACTCTAGTGCTAGACCATATCGATAATACTTGGAATGATACCGCAAAGGCCGTTTTCAATAATTGGTTAGGCAAAATTTATCAGCTCACACATAAAGATCGGCGCTTGCCATTTATGGCAGGTATTGATCCAAATAATCCACTTTTTGAAAAATAAGTCTTTAGTAAATAATAGTGCCCAAGTCAGGAGGTGGATATATAAGCTAGCTCATATGGATGTTGCGATAATATAAGAGAATAAAGTATCTTGTGCTATGGCCCGATAGCCTGATAGGCAAGGCTTTGATGCCATAGCTATGGAATAGCTGTAAATGTCATGAAACAAGAATATAGGGTATGTGCTTTTTAACCCCCACCTTTCTTACTCATCATGCCTTTTGATGGGTTGTAGCCAACGATAGCGGCCGCCATGAACACGATGAACGCACCTAGTGTGTAGAAAAAGGCCTGTTGATTAAATTGGCCATATAAAGCAAAGCGGATTAACTCAACCACTTGAGAAAAGGGATTGTACTCAGCTAGTTTGGCGAGCAGAGCACTCGATTCTTTCATCTTCCATAAGGGATAGAGTGCTGTAGACATAAAGAACATAGGGAAAATAACAAAATTCATCACCCCCGCAAAATTCTCCAGTTGTTTGATAAATGACGATAGCAATAAGCCCAATGCACCTAGCATTAACCCCGATAACATCAATGTAGGCATCACCCATAGATAACCTTGCCACGGTGCATGTATGTCATAAAACCAAGCAATTCCCAAAAACACATAAACTTGTAAGATCGATACAAACGTACCTGCCAATAATTTACTGAGCAATAAAAACCAACGGGGCAGGGGGCAGACCATTAATATGCGCATACTGCCCATTTCGCGGTCATAGACCATCGATAAGGAACTTTGCATACCGTTAAATAATTGAATCATGCCGATCAGCCCCGGCGTGATATACACTTCATATAAAATATAAGTTTCATAAGGTGGTGTAATAGCAAGACCTAAGGCGGCTCTAAAACCTGCTGCAAAGACGAATAACCAAATTAACGGCCTAACCAGTGCTGAAATAAAGCGTTCGCGTTGGGTAATAAAGCGCCAAAGTTCTCTGCCGATAATGCCCGACATGGCGCGCCAGTAATGTAGCCAATTCATGATGCCTCACCTTGCGTTAAGCTATAAAAAGCCTCTTTGATTGAGGTGCAATCGCTAGCGGCTAAGACTTCAGTAACGGTGCCTTTAGCTTTAACGCAGCCTTTGTGTAACACCACTAAATGATCATCAGGAAATATCTCATCAATTAAATGACTGGCCCATAACACCGCTAGGTTTTCTTCCACGGCTAATTGATGCACATAGTCAACAATGGCTAAGCGACTCGGAACGTCTAAACCAACGGTGGGTTCATCTAACAATAATAAGGCGGGTTTATGCAATAAGGCCCTAGCAATTTCTACACGGCGACGATGACCGCCATTTAACTGGCGTATTTTTTCAAAGCGCCGCTCAAACATGTTTAAGCGTTCTAGTTCTTGCTGTATGCGTGGCAGGGCCACTTTGCGGGCTATGCCGTGTAATGCTGTGTGATAGAGTAAATTTTGCATCACCGTTAAATCCATATCCAAGGTGCTTTGCTGAAAAACCACGCCCAACTTGGCCAAGGCTAGACAAGTTTGGCGTTTGATATCATAGCCACATAAGCTGATTTGGCCATCGCGACTATCATAAAGACGCGTTATTAAGGAAAATAAGGTGCTTTTTCCAGCACCATTAGGGCCGAGTAATAAGGTGCATTCACCAGGTTGTATGGTAAAGCTAACTTGGTCTAAGGCTTTTTTGCCACTATAAGCGTAACTTAACTGTTCGATACACAAGGCGCTAGGTGTGTTTATGTTCATGGTTTTACCACTACGCCCCAAGGATAGGTACCTACACCTATCGATTTAGTCACGGTTTGGCTATCTAAATCGATGATAGACATATCATTACTAGAACCGTTAGTGGTGTAAAGTCGTTTTTGATCAGGCGAAAAGGCCAGATTCCAGACTCGTTGCCCTACCAGTAATATCTTTTCGACTTCAAGCGTTTGGGCATTAATGACGGCGACTCGGTTGGCTGGGCCTAAGGCTACATAAGCTCTATGCCGTTCTTTATCAATGACTACACCCACGGGTTGAATCTTATCGGCGGTAATGCCTGATATTTCAAATTTAATGGTTTTAATCAGTTGTTGGTTGTTGGCATCTAAAACCATAACACTGCCGGCCATTTCAGAGCTGACCCACAGTTGTTGGCTGTCTGCGGTAAAGCTTACCGCTCTTGGGCGTGGATCAACCAAAGTGTTCTCAATGATGGTATTGGTTTTGGTATCTATCCAGTGCAACATATTGGTGGTTTCAGAGGCGCTGACTAGCCAACGATTATCAGGACTCACGGTAATGCCTTCGGGTTCTACGCCGACTTTGATTTGTTTGATGGCTTTTTTCTTAGCAACATCAATGACTGTGACCATACTGTTATCTTCATTGGAAACATAGATACGATTACCCGCAGGATTTAAGGCAAAGGTTTCAGGGTCTTTGCCAGACGGTAACTGACCGAGTTCTTTAAAAGTGACTGCATCAATAATTTTGATGGTGTTGTCATCACTGGTGGCGATATATAAAAGCTTATAGTCAGGACTAATGGCAATGCCACGGGGGCGCTGTCCGATAGGAATTGTTTTGATTAATTTTCCAGCAATAGGATCGACTACGGCTAAGGCATTATCGTTTTCCAAGGTAACAAAGACACTTTCAGCACTAACATTACTTAGGCAAAGTAACCCTATCGCTAAGCTTAAACTCGTTTTTTTTATCATTGTGGTGTCCATTGACAGTGAGATTCAGCTTGATCAAAACCTAAGGTGTCGAGTTCGGTTTTGGGATGTAAAAACCCCTCGATGGGCGCAACGGCGACTAATGATCTAGGAGCCGCCAGTAAAACCGGCATTCTTAATTGACCGTCCCAGTTTCTAAAGGACAGTGGTGCGCCAGTGTAACCATTTAAGGCAAAAGCAGGGCTTAATAAATAAGCTTTGATTAAGTTCAGTTGGTTAGATAGGCTACGAGTAACTGCTTCTCCTAAGGCTCGTGTGGCTAAATAAGCGCCATAATCTTGCTCTTCCATCCAACGACCGGCTTTATCTTTAAAGCGATTTTGCATTTGAATTGCGCCCCATTGTTCGTGGGTTTTATGCCAAGCGCTAGCTATCAAACCTTGCGTTCCGATGATCGGTCTGGCAAGCCAAGTACGATAATCTAGATATTCGCCAAATTCACCGTGATCATCGGCAACCACTAACACATCATAGTCATCAACTTGCGTAAAAACGGCAATATCAGATTGCGTGGTTTTGCGCGCATCATAAGTATGTTCCCATGTTTTTTCGTTGACGATTTTCATGCCAAAGCGTTTGGCTGAGCGTTTCAATGCTTCCGCATATAAGCGATCTTCTGGGCTGTTGCCTATCACTAGAAACCATTTGTTCCAGCGTTTCTTTAGCATGTATTGGGCCAAAGCATCTGCACGCATGGCACGATTAGGTAATAGGTGTAATACATTGCTACGACATTGCTCGTTGCGCAAGGCATCATCTAGGGTCGCGACATCGAATAACAGCATATTTTTTGCCGCAGGTAAGTCGGCTAGGGTATTAAGTTGCTCGGCATTTAAATTGACGATCACATACTGAAATTTATTGGCTATATCTTTGTTAAAGGTATCGACGATATTTCCTTCTATGGGCACGACAAATGTAACTAAATTAAATTGCTGTCCGGTAAATTCACCGGTGGTATTGTCATCAGCTATGCCCAGTTCTGCGCCTTTTAAACCTTTATTTTTAACAAACGGATCTAAGTTGGATAGCTGCAGCGGAATTTTTTGCTCTTGGCTTAAATAAGCAATATTAATGTTGAGCTTGGCTTTTGCATAAGCCGGATGCAGGGTGCTAATCAGCAGCAAGTATAAAAAGCTAATAAGTAATCGATTAGATTTGCGCATCATGTTCTTAGTAAGAAGATTGTTAGGCTTAATTTTAACGGATTTATAAACATTTATTTGGTTTTTGCACTATCGATGATTGCCTGTCTAGGTAATGTTGATAATAATAGCTACAAATCTCTGTTAAATCCGCTCAACATAGTTTAAAGGCTATCTAAAAATGACTGACATCAGCTTAAGTGCCATCACGCTTTATCCCGTAAAATCCTTGGCGGGTATTGCTGTAAATAGTTGGCCTGTTATACGGACTGGTTTGCTATATGATAGACAATGGATGTTGATTGATGCTGACAATCATTTTTTAAGTCAACGAACATTACCGAAAATGGCCTTAATAAAAACAGCCTTAACTGATAGACATTTAATTTTATCGGCAGCAGGTATGGATGATTTATTTTTGGCGTTGACACCCGTTGGGGGTGAGGTTATAGAGAGCCAGATTTGGGCGGATCAGTGTGCCGCTAATAGCGTATCAGTAGAAGCCGATCAATGGTTGAGTGATTTTTTAAAGTGTGATTGCCGCTTGGTGTATCAGCCTGAAACCTTAATACGTCCAGTTGATGCTCATTATAGTCAGCCTTCGGATACCGTGGCTTTTTCTGATGGCTTTCCTTTTCTGCTAATCTCAGAAAACTCCTTAGTGTCTTTGAATAATGACATGGCTTTAAATTTACCCATGACGCGTTTTAGACCGAATTTAGTTGTTTCTGGTTGCGACAGTTACGCCGAAGACAGTTGGCGTGAAGTTAGCATAGGCGCTATTGATTTTAGATTGCCCAAGCCTTGCTCGCGTTGCTCTGTATTAGTTATAGATCCAGAAACTGCTGAAATGGGTCAAGAACCTTTACGCACTCTTAACCGTACTAGAAAGTGGCAAAACAAAGTCTATTTTGGTCAAAATGCTTTGCATGATCAACTTGGTTTGCTAACAGTCGGTGACCGTGTGCATATTAAAGTTATAGGAGATAAACAGCCGCCGCTTTGATGTATGGCTGAGGGGTTTTACAATACAGCTCACAGTTAAGTCATCTGGGAGTTTGGAGTAAAACAGCTTCAGCTGTTTTAAAATGCTAAGCTAAAGCTCAGTACTCCACACAAACGGTTTTCGCTTAACGTAATGGCATTGAGCACTAGTCCACTCCATTTATACCGATGCTGACACGATTGCCGAATTGCATGCCAATGTCCGAGAGGCAATTTCTTGTCATTTTGATCCAGCAGAAAAGCCCGGGATTATCCGTCTGCATTTTGTTCGTGATGAAGTCATTGCGGCATGATTTAATTGTGTAGGTGTCGTCACTTATTTCTTGTTCTATTATTTTTACTAAGATGATTGAATCGTTCAAGTAAAGGGCGCTCTATGAGTAGGTACACTCCAACACCTAAAATAACGGAAATACTTATAAGTAAGAAAAAAATCAGGTATGGATTCATGCTTTGAATAACAAGACTGTCCATCATTAATTTTTGAATTATTAGGTGAACAAGGTAGAGAGAGTATGACGCATTGCCTAAAAACATGAGTGTCCGAGAGTCTTTGAAAAAAGACTCTACATGAACAGATGCAGGCGCAATCATCAAAAACATGCTAGCTAAGCCCCACAGTAGATAGTAGTGACGCGAACTCATAATTGTGTAACCATAAATGTTATAAACAATAGCTACCGAAATAAAAATAGAAATACCTACAACTAAAGCGATAACCCCCAAGGAATCCTTTGTTGAATAATGATGCGCAATTCTAAAATAAATTGCAGAGGAGATTACTCCCATAAGAAATAAAAAATTGATTGGATCGCTAGCGATATGTATCAGGTTATTTAAAGTACCATAATCAATGCTGGTAATTGTTGAGATGATATAGGGTATTTCTAAGAAATAACCAGTAATTAGACTATAACTTGAAAGGCAAGCACATATAAAAATACCTAATATACCGAGACCACGATGTAAAATTAGGGAAAGGAATATGATGTAAAAAAATATTTCATAGGACAGTGTCCAAGAAACGTCAATAATTTTGTCAAATTTTGTTAGTCTGAGCAATGTGATATTTTCAAGTAAATAATTTGAGTTTGAAATTCGTCCTAGATATCTTGGTAACAGTAGCAACAAAATAAACCAATACAATGGATAAATTCTAACAAAGCGCTTATAGAGATATCTGCCTAAGCGGCTTGGTCTATCAATATCTTGAGCATGGATATAGAATATAATGAATCCGCTCAAGACAAAAAACATAGGTACTCCAGAAAAGCCAAATAGTAGAAGATCGCCAAAGACATGGCTGTCTAATTTTATGCGAATAATATCAGCAGCATGAAAAACTACAACTAATGAAGCAGCGATAGCACGATAAGCTTGCAGAGAATAAATACTTTGTTTGACTTGCATAATGGGATTGTATGTCCTGTTGGATAAATGAAATTGAGTAAGAAAATGAAGATAACTCCACCTTGCGTGTCCAGTTAGTCATGCAAGTTCTTCAATGAATTCTTGTATGGCTTGATGTATCCTCAGGCAATAGTGTGCGAGTTGAGTCGTTACCTAGCGCCTCTACCCCATAAAATAACTTCCACGGTATTAAACAAGATAGAGAAATCTAAAAACAGGCTGTAGTTTTTAACGTAGTACAAATCATATTGCAGCTTTTGTATGGTGTCATGCTCGTCAGCGCCGTAGGGATAACATAATTGTGCCCAACCGGTAATGCCGGGTTTTACTCGGTGTCTTTCTTGATAATAGGGGATGCGTTCATTAAAACCCTCAACAAACTCAGGTCTTTCTGGACGAGGACCGACAAAGCTCATGTCGCCTCTTAATACGTTGAGAATTTGTGGTAGTTCATCGATGCGACAAGCGCGTATGAAGCGTCCTACACAGGTGATCCGATCATCATTTTTCTGTGCCCATTGGGCCCCGTTTTTTTCTGCATCTGTTTTCATACTTCTAAACTTAAGTACCTTAAAGTGCTGGTTTTTTTCTCCAACACGGACTTGTCGATAGAGTATGGGATCTTTAAATCCGCTTTCCAGAATGATGGCTAAGGCGGTTAAACACATAATGGGCCAAGCAACACTGAGTAATAGGATGCTGGCAAATAAATCCACCATTCTTTTCTTTAGTCCTCTTAAATCACCTTGAGCAAAGCCATCACAAAAAATAAGCCAGCTGGGATTTACATTGTCTAAAGAAATAATACCTTGTTCACGCTCATAAAATTCGACAATATTCATGATGGTCAAGCCTGACATTTTGCAATCTAATAACTCATCAAACGGTAATCCCAGTCTACGGTCATGGATGGCAATGACAATTTCATCGATTTTATAGTGCTCTGCAATTTTAATCAGAGGTTGGTCATAAGCAATAATAAGATTTTTATCAACGACAGACAATTCATCAGTTAAGGCTAAAAAACCAACAATGGTAAAGCCTTTATGTACTAAAGCCTCATTCAATGAAATTAATTGTTGTGCTCGTTGACCGCTACCTATCACTAGAAAACGTCTTTTCAAACGATCAAAATTTGCAAATTTATAAAACAGATATCGAATAAATGACATGCCCATAAAAGCCAACATAATGGCAAAAACTAATACGCTACGAGCGATATAGAGTTCTGGCAATAGATAATAAATACTAACGATGAGCAATATGCCTAGACCAAAGCTAATACAAATCCTAGTTAGCAAATTATATTCTTCACCGCTAAGCGTTCGTCTATATAAACCTAAGCCGATGCAAGATAGACTCATCACGCTAGAAAAAATAAAGCTGGCTAAGGCGATGTAATTGTCGGTATACCAAGACTCAGACATTAGAAAGCGAATGTCACTGCCCCAATACATGGAGGCAAAAAACATAAAAAACTCAATCAACAATAAAAGTAAATAAGCTCTGGATATATAGTGGCGAAAAATGCGTATCATTTAAGTCCCCTTATTCTGTGTTTATAGGTAGCTGTCATTAATAATAACCTCTAACTTTTAACAGATTTTCTACGTAGTTAATGGGTATAGCGTAAGAAATACCGCTAGGCTTTGCTAAGATATTTTCTTTGCTTGCTTGGACAAAAACTTTATTAATGACGCCGATGACTTGCCCTGATTCAGGATGATAAAGCGGACTGCCGCTATTGCCAGGATAGGCGGTAGCATCAAGTTGAAAGACAGCGTAAGGGTTTTGTAAGCGTTTAAACTGAGCTTGTTTGATTTGAGTAGAGTTGATCATAGGAATAATATTGGGCGTGATGGTAGAAATAATGCCTCTATGAGTCACAGGATATAGCCCTAAAACCATGCCGATAGGAAAGCCGGTAAACGCATATAGTTGGCCTTCGCGCACCGATGCTGCTGAACCTAATGTCAGTGCTGGCAAACGTTCATCGTTGATTTTTAAGAGAGCTAAGTCATGATCTTTATCGACAGCCAGTTCAGTTGCAATGATGACTTTATCAACATTATCTTTATGATAAAAAATAGCGATCTTTTCTAAGTGCTCAATATCTAGGGTTTCTGGAATGGCGTGTGCATTAGTGATAATTAAACTGCCATCGCCGACGGCAAAGCCCGTTGCCATGAATACCGAACGTGGATTGCGCTTAGGCATATAAGTGCCAATTGCCACAATGCTAGGTTTAATCTTGGCTACCGTATCGGCTAGTGAAGGTTCTGCATAGAGTGATCCAGATTCTAATAAGGCTATAAGGCTTAAAATAAAGCTGAGTAGCCCTAAGGTCTTGTTAGATGGCTGGTAGAGCGTTAAATGAGTTGACATGGCTTGAGTTAAAGAGGGTTTGTGGTTTTCCACGCCTGTGGCTTACGCAGCAGGGCAAAAAACAGTAATAAGAAAAACAATAGCGTTAACCGTGGAGCATCAAAAGGGCTATTGACCCAAGCTACCACCAGAAAGCCACCAAAAGCCGATAATAAAATACTTGAATAAATAGTTTGTTGGGGCAGCAATCGATAACAGTGATAGACGGCCAGCATAAATAACAAAATAAATACACTAAGGCCTAACCAGCCTTGATCGAATAATAGATGCACCCAAAGATTATCAATATGCCAAGGATTATGTTTTTGGGAAGAAAACAGCCAGTAATCAGTCCTACGTGAGTAGTCGCCGTTTTTAATAAGATTAATGCCCTCAGGACTCATTAACTGTACATGAGTAATATCTAAAGCTTGCCCTATGCCATTACCGTTATAAAAAGATAATTGTATAGGACGTTTTAAAAGACCTGCGGCGTCCGGTTCACCTAGGTCATGGCTGTCGATAATTTGTTCAATAGGTTCCCATTCAGAGTTACTGTTGGTGATTAGCACAGTGCTACAGCGAAAAGAGTATTGCAGTGATTTTTCACATAGTGAGGTGGATAAATTTAGTCCTAGCTTTTTGCTACGGATGTTTAAAAGTAAGCGGTAGCTGGTGTGCGTTTTGACAGCGACATACTGACCCATAAAAAAAGTATCACCACCAGATAAACGTAAAAAAGTCTGATCTTTTTCGGTGATTATTTCATAGCTGGCTGGCTGGCTATGTTCATTATTTAGCCAAAAGTACGTCCGAGGATAGCTTCCTAAGCCCATGCCGAACAAAGAGGTCGCTAGATCATCATCTCGCATAGTTATGGCATTTAGCCAGTGAGCATTGCGACTGCTTCGATCTTGATCAAATGATTCAAAACGTTGCTTTATCAAATTTCCATTTAATACCGGCAGCGCGATAAGTACAAAGATGGCCGATAGCAACAATGGTAAAAGATGTTGTTTGCTAAATAGCGGTTTTTTTCTAAAGCCTATGAGTAAGGCGAATACCAATACTAAAAAGCCTACACAAAAACCTAGGTAGCCGCCGCGTGAAAAAGTCACTAGCAAGGTATATACGCTAATGACAAATAAAATAACACCCGATAACCATCGGCTTTTATGGTGAGTATTTTTAATAAATAACAGCGTTATAAACGGTAGCGTTAACATTAAATAACTTTCAATATTACCGCCTCCTGTATGCACGCTTGAAAATAAAGCATTGATTCGAAAATCGCTAGTAAAATCAAATAAACCTACGAAGACTAGGCGTTCGATAATGGCAAACAAGCATACACCCGTTAAGCCAAGTAAGATGCCATAGCCGAAGTAATGTGGGGCGTCACGATAGCGTCGCACAGTGAGTTGTAAAAATGGCAACAGTAGTAAGCTCCAGAAGTAACCTTTGCCTACTCTTAAGCTATTAAAGTGACTGTAATAATGGTTAAAAGAGTTGGCATTGATGGCAGGTAAAGGTAATAGGCCTCTTAATAAACTAATGCCATACAGCAATGTATATATCGTCAATAGTAAAATACTAGCTGTCGTTAATAATGAGCGCTGGGTGCGTTTGGGTTTGTGCCAAAAGTAATAGGCTAAGGTAGTTAAAATAAGTAAATCAAATTCATCAA
>CAMDOP010000025.1 GCA_945903675.1 Crenothrix polyspora | reverse complement strand
TACGACTATATACTTTTACCAAGGCTTGTTCTTTGAAGCCTACGGAATATCTTTTATATGTTTTCATTTCTAATCTCAAATTTTATTTTTTTTTAAAATTTGAGGCGACAACTATTCTGACGCAGGGGGAAACCGAGGAGCGCAGGAAGAAGCGGCAATCGAGCCGCCTTTTCTTTGGATACTTTCTTTTGGCGGAGCAAAAGAAAGTATCTCGCCTTCGGGTGCGATAACCCGATTCAATCAACTGTCGCGATAGCGATCTCATTATTTTGAATGGCGGCCTAACATCAGATAATTACTCTAATCTCAATACATCAACTGACACCGATAGCGTATGTTGACCACCACCGAAAGCAATGCCTTTAAGGGGGGTTACATCGGCATAATCACGTCCCCAGGCTAGCGTGATATGTTGATCTAAGGGTACGGTATTATTGGTAGGATCAAAATCCAACCAGCCGATGCGTGGACTATAAACTGAAAACCAAGCATGTGATGCGTCAGCACCTACTAGTCGGGGTTTGCCCGGTTCTGGTAAGGTTTCAACATAACCACTGACATAACGCGCGGCAATCCCAAAAGCCCGTAAGCAAGCAATGGCTAAATGTGCAAAATCTTGACAGACGCCTCGACGAAAATGTAATACCTCTGAAAGCGGTGTGGCAATGGTGGTAAAGTTAGGGTCATAGGTGAAATCCTTGTAGATGCGCGTCATTAATTCGTGGACAACTTCCAGCAAGGGGCGATTAGGGTGAAATGAGCTGCGCGCATAATCGGCTAGTTCTGGTGATGTTGCCACCATCGGTGAATCTAATAAATATTGCTGAGCATCAAAAAAGTCTGGGGCATGATCTTGGTGCTGCACTTGGCTTTGACTTTGACCTTGTTGACTTTGGGCTTGCGCTTGCATCGGTGGGATCGGTTCTTGTAATAAATCTCGGACTTGTTCCCAAGTCATTTGATCAAATAAACCTAATGGGTTTTGTTTTGGAAAGAGCGTGACGTCACTGATGACCGTCAGGCTTAAGTGCGTGTGTGCTTGTTGAATAGCAAAATAAGCGACACGATTACCAAAAAAATCTAGGCGCTCACGAAAATCTGAGGGTGAGGGCGTTATGTCAAAGCGACTGCTATCGCAGTATTGACGCCCAAAATTACGCGGTTGTAATCGGGCTTCATTTTGGCATAGACCCACTGCTTGGCTGTAGTGATATTCTGTGGTGTGGGTTATTTGGTATTTCACAGTTCGTCCTCAGCGGTATTGGCTACCATCAGCTGTGAGCTTTGAGCATGGCTAAAATAAGCCTCAGCAAGCACATCAGCAAATCGCCATAATAAATCCGTGGTATTGGCGAGTAATTGATCGAGTGCCGTGTAGATGCCATCATTTTCATTAAGTTGTGATAATTCAGCGATATTGCAAAGACGTAAGTCTGTGTACGCTTTTAGCAGTAAACGAGCTTGCTCACTGAGCTGACTTTTCCCCGTCGTTCGTGGTAATTCGTTTACATGATTTGATAATTCATGCAATTGATACGCGACTGAACGAGGATGAGTTTCATCTAGTAGCAATAAGGCAAGCACCATTGGTAATTGAATAAAGGAACGATAACGACGCTGATAAATGGTTAAGCTATCGGTAGTGACTAAAACGGCTTCTAGTATTTGATTTTGTAATGCTTCTTGGTGACGCAAAGCAACGGTTGAGCGCAATAAGGTAATGAGTGTTAAGGCGCGCTCTAGCCTGCGCCCACTATCTAGCATTAACCAAGCGGCTTCACGGGTCATACTTTCACTGGTTAATCCACTAAAAGCGACTAAGCCTGTTATTAAATCATCCAGTGCTTTGGGTAGTTTTTCAAGTGTAAGATTTTTATTATGAATGATGCTTTGTTGCCAGCGCCGTTGAATATTATCGACACTACGCCAAGTATCTTGTGACCATAAGTCACGACTGCTAAAAGCCGCTTGTACAAAGGCGAGTATACTGGCAGATAATGAACCTTTACGATGGCTGTCTTTAATCAATGACAGCAATTCTTCATTGGGTGCTTTTAGCCGTTGCGTTCCATCTTTAATAAAGCCAGGGTAAGTGACCGTCACTAGTGTGAGTGCGCGCAGAAATACCTTAAGACATTCATTATCCAGTGGATCTTTAAATTCTAGCGACTCTCTTTGTTTGTTTAATATGGTGCGTAATAATCGAGTGGTGGCTTCTATGCGTTCAAGATGTCGCCCCACCCAAAATAGATTATCAGCTGAACGACTGGTTAAGGGCTCGATGATGGCATCAATTAATTGGTTACGTCGAGGCTGTAGCCATAAACTGACAGGTTTATCAGGTTCTGAAGCTAATACCCACGTGTCTTTACTGATACCACCGGCTTGATTGGATACGATAAAGTTATCTTTTTGGCGGGCAACCCTCGTCAATCCACCAGGCATCACCACATAATCATGATCGTTAGCGACTACAAAATTTCGTAATACTGCGTTTCTGGGTTCAATTTGATGATCGATAAAAGCCGGTAAGGTAGAAAAGCTAGCCTGTTCTTGGCCGATAAAGCTGTATGGTTTAGCGATAATTTGGCGACGTAATTGTTCTTTTTCTTGATAGCTTAATAGTCCACCAAATACCGCATGATTGCCTTGACTACGATTGATAGGTTTAATAACTAAGCGATCTAAGTTTTGTAGCACAAAGTCACGTTCGCTCCGTTGCCCACACCACCACGTTGCTACCGATGCTAATTTCAGGTCTTGATTTAAAAAGTAACGGGATAATTGCGGTAAAAAGGCAAGTAGGCCGGGGTTTTCTAAAATACTACTGCCCAAAGGATTGGCGATGGCTACGTTACCGCGCCTTACGGCTTCCAATAAACCCGCAACGCCTAATTGTGAGCCGCTGCGTAATTCCAGTGGATCGCAAAAAGAGTCATCAACGCGTCGCAAAATAACATCGACGGCTTGCAGTCCGGCTAATGATTTAAGCCAGACTTTGCCATCACGTACTGTTAAATCTGCGCCTTGAACGAGTGTAAAGCCTAGCTGAGCGGCTAGATAAGCGTGTTCAAAATAAGTTTCGTTAAGGGGACCCGGTGTAAGTATTACGATGCGAGGATCTTCTTTGCCATGTGGCGCAAGTTCAACCAAGCCCTTACGTAGTGATTTAAAAAAACCAGATAAGCGCAGTACGTGGGTTTCACGAAAAATTTCAGGAAAAACACGGCGCATCACGGTACGGTTTTCTAAGGCATAACCTGAGCCAGAAGGTGCTTGGGTACGATCATCTAAGACCCACATACGCCCATTGGGGCCGCGAGCAAGATTTGCCGAATATAAGGTCAGTAGTCGTTTTTGTTGCTGAAATGTACCGACACAAGGATGTAAAAAGCCTTCATGGCCAAAAATAAGTTCGGCCGGTAACAAGCCTTTCTTTAATAGCGTTTGTTTGCCGTAAATATCTTTAAGTATTAAATTGAGAAGTTCGGCGCGTTGCTTAAGACCCGCTTCGATAACGCTCCATTCGTCACTGCTGATGAGTAACGGAACAGGATCGAGTTTCCAAGGTCTAGTCAGATTTTGCTCATCACCATAGACATTATAGGTGACGCCATTTTCACGTAATAAGCGTTGAGCTTCTCTGCGTCGTAATTCCAGATTTTCGCTACCCATACTGTCAAATGAGTCCATAAGGCGCTGCCAATAAGGCAGTGCTTTATTGGCAGCGGCATACATTTCATCATGGTTGCCGAGTTGCGTCTCGTAATATTGCCTACTTAACTGATGATCTGGGATTGGAGTGTTGTTCGGCACGCGTTGTTCTCATCGTCAGTAATGTAGAAATATAGGTTGGGTTAACTGCTTTATCGTTAACCCAGCATTGAGCTTTAAGATAGAGCTCTTCTACGTGCAGACAAAGGGCAAAAGACAAAAGGTTAAGCTTAGTATCTGTCATGCCTTATTGTTGCTAGCCTCATAGGCTTAATCATTCGCCTTGAGCCTTTCGTCTGGGCTGAAACTGTTCCGCTTTAAGTTAGTAGCCCGAAAAGCATGCCGGCCAACCTAATGCGCTTATACCCGTTGTTTAATATCTTGGTAATGACGTATTGTTTCTCCGACATAAATCTGACGTGGCCGGTAAATAGTCACTTGCTCACCATGGATCATTTCTCGCCAATGAGCCAGCCATCCTGGCATACGACCAATGGCAAATAATACGGTAAACATATCTGTGGGGATGCCCGCTGCACGCAGTATTAATCCAGAGTAAAAGTCGACATTGGGATATAACTTGCGAGAAATAAAATAGTCATCATTGAGGGCAATTTCTTCGATACGTCTAGCGATATCGAGTAGCGGATCATTAATGCCTGGCTTGTTAAGTAATTTATCGCAATGCTTCTTTAAGACTTGAGCGCGAGGATCAAAGTTTTTGTAAACCCTATGACCAAAACCCATTAGTCTACGACCGGAATTTTTATCTTTGGCTTGATTAATAAACTCAGTGCCATCACCACCTTCAGCATGGATTTGTTCCAGCATTTTAATTACTTCTTGATTGGCACCGCCATGACGCGGCCCCCAAAGTGCAGCGATACCAGCGGTAATTACCGCATAGACATTAGCCATACTTGAACCAGCTGTGCGTACCGATGAGGTACTACAATTTTGCTCATGATCAGCATGAAGTATGAGTAACATATCAATAGCACGGACGATATCATGATCGAGTTGATAGTCGCGTACGGGTGAGGAAAACATCATGTTTAAGAAATTACTGGTGTATTTATACTTAATTGAAGGATAAACCAAGGGTTCACCGATTGATTTCTTGTAAGAAAATGCAGCAATGGTACGTACTTGAGACACTAAGTTAGCCACAATTTGTACTTCTGTATCCGCATCGAGTTGATCGGGTAAAGGATAAAAAGTAGATAACGAAGCCACCATAGTGGCGAGTATGCCCATAGGGTGAGAGCCGCGAGGGAAACCATTAAAAAAATGATGTACATCCTCATGAATAATCGAAGATTCATTGAGGCGGGTAGAAAATTTTAGTAATTGTTCGCTGTTTGGTAATTCACCATAGAGTAATAAATAGGAGACTTCGACAAATCGAGAGTGTTCGGCCAATTCTTCAATAGGATAACCTCGATAACGTAGTATGCCTTTTTCACCATCAATATAAGTGATGGCACTTTCGCAAGCCCCGGTGTTGCCGTAACCATCATCCAGGGTTACATAGCCTGTTTGGTTACGTAACTTAGTAATATCAATGGCTCTTTCACCTTCAACGCCCATATAAGTCGGTAATGAATAACTTTTGTCGTCCAGTATTAAGGTAGCTGGCGTCAGGAGTTTTAATTTATCGCTCATAGGTATAAATCTCCAGGATCATGGTTGTATTCTCTTTTAGGTTATGCAATTACGTTATTGTTTATTAGTCGTGTACCCAACTCTGAGAACGTATGGCGTCGCTCACAATTGCAATAAGGGTACTAAATCATGGTACATTTTAGCTTAGAGATAGGCCTATTGTCTCAGTAAGCTCGATTAATTAACGACTGCGATGACGTAAGTCCAGTGTAAAAGGATATTCTGTACTTAATTCTTCCGCAGGTGGTGACATGGCTCTGGGAGCTGTATTAGTCACACTAAAAGTTGCCAGTAAAGGGTGCTCAGAAGCTGGAACCTGACTACTGGCCAAAGGCGGTCGAATGATAACACCCGGTGTATGACTATAATCCCAGAAACGAGTCATGCGTCGAGTTTCTGCGGCATAATCATTGACCGGAAAATCCTCATAACTACGGCCACCCGGATGAGCGACATAATAAGTACAACCTCCCACAGAGCGTCCATTCCAAGTATCAATAACATCAAATACTAAGGGCACATGAGGTGCGATGGTGGGATGCAAGGCAGACGGTGGTTGCCAAGCACGATAACGGACGCCAGCAACAAATTCACCGTGTCGTGCGGTTTTACGCATAGGTAAACGTCTACCGTTACAGGAGATGACATAACGTGCTTGGTTAAAACCCGTCACTAATACCTGTATTCGCTCTACCGAGGAATCCACATAACGAGCGGTGCCAGTACTACTCATTTCTTCCCCTAGCACATGCCAAGGTTCAATGGCGAAACGTAATTCCATATCAATGCCGTCGACCAGGGTATTGCCATAACGAGGAAAACGAAATTCAAAAAAGGGATCTAACCATTCCATATCAAAGGCAAAGCCAGCTCTTTGTAGGTCTTGCGTGACTTGTTTCATGTCTTCGCGAACATAGTGCGGCAACATAAATTGATCGTGTAATTCTGTGCCCCAGCGAACTAGATCATGTTTATAAGGTACGCGCCAAAACCAAGCAATCAGAGAGCGCAGTAATACGGTCTGTACTAAGGACATCTGAGCATGAGGTGGCATTTCAAAAGAGCGCAGTTCGAGTATACCTAATCTTCCTGTTGAACTATCTGGAGAATACAGTTTATCAATACAAAACTCTGAGCGATGCGTATTGCCAGTGATGTCAGTTAATAAATGTCGTAATAATCTATCGACTAACCACGGCGCTGGCGTTTCTCCTTCGGGCATTTGTTGAAAAGCGATTTCGAGTTCATAGAGCTTTTCGTCACGGCCTTCATCAACACGGGGTGCTTGGCTGGTGGGACCAATAAACATGCCCGAAAATAAATAAGAAAGCCCCGGATGATGTTGCCAATAAGTAATCAAGCTGCGCAATAAATCAGGACGGCGTAATAGAGGGCTATCTGTGGGCATTTCTGCGCCGATAGTAATATGGTTACCGCCGCCAGTTCCGGTATGGCGACCATCTTGCATAAACTTTTCGGTACCAAGTCTGGTTTGATGAGCCAGATCATAAAGTACCGTGGTTTTTTCAACTAGCTCATGCCAGGTTTTAGACGGATGTATATTGACTTCAATAACACCGGGATCTGGCGTTACCATTAAGCGTTCGATACGATAATCACGGGGTGGCTCATAGCCTTCTAGTACCACGGGCATGGCTAAGTTTTCGGCTGTCGCTTCAATCGCCGCGATCAATTCAAGGTAATGTTCTAATGAAGTTAAAGGTGGCATAAAGATGTAAAAGCGACCTTCTCGAATTTCTACGCATAGCGCGGTATGCGGCACTTCAACTTCTTGTGCGACGGTATCACCGGTTTCTTGTTCAATAATTTCGGGATGTTCTTTGGCTTTGGTAATCAAGTGGCTATAGCTTCTAGTGACCTCGCCATAATAATCATCTAATTCAGGTAGGTCTTCAAATAGGCTTTGAGGTTCTGATGTGTCTCGTTTGTCTGGTGCAACCCAAGGTAAGCTGGCTAAGGGTAGACGCATGCCCATGGGTGAATTGCCGGGAATTAAAAACAAAGCGCCACGACGGAAATCCCACGGGCCGCTTTTCCAGCATAAATCTAATGCGTTCCATTTAAGGGGCAGAACAAAACCGGTCGGTTGATTTAAGCCGACATCTAATAGTTTTGTTAAGGTTTTACGTTCGATAGAATCTTTTAGATTACAGGTTAATGGATCAATATTTTCGGGCAGCGTACCTTCTTGCCATAGATAGTAAAAGCTATCTTCAAAAGCTGTTTGGATATAGCGAGTCGATATATCTATATGCTGACTAATTTGCTGAATAAATTTTTGAGCTTGTTTGACGGTGTGCCCATAATCTTTATTAATATCAGCTAGTAATGAAGGGTTACGCCAAAGCGCAGTACCGTCTTTACGCCAAAATATGCCATATTGCCAGCGAGGTAAGGGCTCGCCAGGATACCATTTGCCTTGACCATAATGCAGCATGGCACCTTTTGCAAACGCATCTCTTAAACGTAAAGTTAATTGTTGCGCGAGTTCACGTTTATTTTCGCCATCCGCTTCAGTATTCCATTGCTCACCTTCCATATCATCGACTGAAACAAAAGTGGGTTCTCCACCCATAGTGAGTCGAACGTCATCTTCAGATAAACGCTGATCGACGAATTTCCCCAAAGCATCAATCTGATACCACTGTTCATCGGTATAGGGTTTGGTGACTCTAGGATCTTCATGCAAACGATCGACACTATTGGAAAATTCAAATTCTACTTTGCATTTGTCAGTACCACCAGTTACGGGTGTGGCGCTCGCAGGATCGGGTGTGCAAGCTAAGGGAATATGACCTTCCCCCGTCAATAAACCAGAGGTAGGATCTAAGCCTATCCAGCCAGCGCCAGGGATATAGACTTCTGTCCAAGCATGTAAGTCAGTAAAGTCTTGCTCAGGTCCTGATGGACCATCTAATGATTTTATATCAGAGGTCAGTTGCACCAGATAACCTGAGACAAAGCGCGCCGCGAGTCCAAGATGACGTAGCACTTGTACCAACAACCAAGCGGAATCTCTACAGGACCCTGTTCGTTTAGCTAAGGATTCTTCACAGCTTTGTATACCGACTTCCATGCGGATGTTATAGCCGATAGTGGAAAAAATATGGCGATTAATGTCGACGATAAAATCATTGATGGAACGTTTGCTAATATCTAAGGCTTTGATCCATTCTATTAATAATGGGCCGTTTTCAGTGATTTCTAAATAAGGCTGCAGCTCTTTAAGTGTTAGTTCATCGTAGTTAAAAGGATAGTTTTCGGCATAGGCTTCAACAAAAAAGTCGAAAGGGTTAATGACAGTCATATCAGCGATCACTTCCACTTCAACGCTGAGTTTTTGACATTTATCAGGAAATACTACCCGGGCAACAAGATTACCAAAGGGGTCTTGTTGCCAATTAATAAAATGATTTTTCGGTTCAATACGCAAGGCATAAGCTTTGATAGGCGTACGGCTATGCACGGCTGGACGTAATCGAAACACATGAGGTGATAACGATACTGGTCTATCGAAGCTGTAGATTGTTTTGTGACGAATAGCGACGCGTATGGTCATGATTTTTCTTCCAATGGCCTGATGTTAAAAGTGTTGTTGATTAACATCTAAAATTAAATACCCTCTATAGGGTGTGCTGAACGATAGTGAAGCGCATCCTATAAAAGTGGAGGGTTTATTATTACGTCTTACCTAAGTCGTGAGCTGTCGATTCAATGTAGTATCTTGGCGTGATAAATAAGCTTCACGAATTTCTCTACTTAATAGAGCTGTATTTTTTAGAAAGTCAGTGAGAAACTCATGTAGGCCTTCGCTAAAAGCATCTTGTGTAAGACCAAAGTGCAGTGCAGCGTGTTGTTCACCAGCCAAGCGCTGAGCTTCTTTGCCTGAGTGTCCATTAATAGCTCTTAAAGCATCTTCTACTTCATCCATACAGGCATGTAGTGAGCGAGGCATATCATCTCTAAAAATCAGTAATTCGCTGACGCGCTGAGGCGAAATAACATCCCTATAGGTTTTTTGGTAAGCTTCAAAAGCACTGACAGATTTTAATAATGAGCCCCATTGGTAATAATCAGCGGCACCGCCCACATGATTAAGGCTAGGCAATAATATGTGATATTTAACATCCAAAATACGTGCAGTATTGTCGGCACGTTCGAGAAAGGTACCTAGTTTGATGAAACTAAGCCCAATATCTTTAGTAATAGTACCTAAGGTTACTCCACGAAATAAATGGGAGCGGTTCTTTACCCAGTCGAAAAAATCACGAAACTTTTCATAATCCATTTGTTTGGGTAAGCGATTTAACTCCAGCCAAGTGTCATTAATGACCTCCCACATTTCTGAGGTAATAGCACCGCGTACAGTTCTGGCATTTTCTCTCGCAAGCTTAAGGCAGCTATAGATGCTGGTAGGGTTGTCGGGATCTATCGCCATATAATGGCTTACCGTATCAGCTTTGGCTAAGCCATATTTGACTTCATAGCTATCCGCGCACCCTGTTATGTTGAGTGGTGCATACCATAAATAGGCTTGAGTGCCATCAATATCTAGTGGCAATAACGAGGTTCGGTGCGCAACATCGAGGACTCGTGCAGTATTTTCGGCGCGTTCGATATGGCGAGCCATCCAGAATAAGTTTTCAGCGGTGCGAGATAACATATTAATCCTCCAATACCCATGTGTCTTTGGTGCCGCCGCCCTGTGAGGAGTTAACCACCAATGAGCCTTCTGTGAGTGCCACTCGGGTTAATCCGCCAGGTACGATACGCACGTCTTTACCCGATAAAACAAAAGGTCTTAAATCGACATGACGTGGAGCAACACCCGATTCAACTAGCGTTGGGCAGGAAGATAAGGCTAAGGTCGGTTGAGCTATAAATTTAGCGGGTTCTGCAAGAATCCGTAATCTATAAGCCTCTATTTCAGCTTTAGAACTGGTAGGGCCGACTAACATGCCATAGCCTCCAGAACCTTGTACTTCTTTAATGACCAATTCTGGTAAATGTTCGAGTACATAACTTAAATCTTCAGGTTCACTTAAGCGCCAAGTCGGTACATTGGATAATAGGGGCGCTTCGCCTAGATAGAAACGAATCATTTCAGGTACGAATAAATAAGTTGATTTGTCATCGGCAACGCCGGTGCCTACGCCATTAGCTAAGGCTACATTACCACTACAATAGGCCTCCATTAGGCCAGGAACACCCAATGTCGAATCCGGACGAAATATGCGAGGATCGATAAAATCATCATCAACTCGGCGGTAAATAACATGGACTTGTTGTGGGCCTTCGGTCGTGTGCATATAAACTTTTTGTTGGTGTACAAATAAGTCCTGACCTTCGACGAGTTCTACGCCCATTTGACTGGCGAGGTAAGCATGTTCGAAATAAGCGCTGTTATAAGAACCGGGTGTCATGACTACAATAACGGGGTAAGCAACATTCGGTGGAGCACCTTCGCGTAGCGTGTTAAGTAACATTTGTGGATAGTGTTCGACAGGCTCGACGGCGTGCTTGACAAACAGTTCTGGAAATAATCGCATCATGGTTTTGCGGTTTTCCAACATGTAAGAAACTCCAGAAGGCGTTCGTAGATTGTCTTCTAAGACATAGAAATCGTTTTCGGCAATCCGTACCAGATCAATTCCAGCAATATGCGCATAAACCTGATTAGGTAGATCAATGCCTTTCATTTCTGGGCGATATTGTGCGTTGTTGAGTACTTGATGAGCGCTAATGATGCCGGCTTTGATGATCTCTTGATCGTGATAAATATCATGTAAAAAGGCATTAAGTGCACGCACACGTTGTTTAAGACCCAGTTCCAAACGCTGCCATTCTGAGGCACCGAAAATCCTAGGAACTATATCAAATGGAATCAGGCGCTCTGCTTCACCGGCTTCACCGTAAACGGCAAAGGTAATGCCTAGTCGACGGAATAATAGTTCTGCTTCAGCATTTCTTCGCTCTAAGGTGCCATCAGGCAAGTCTTTTAACCAGCGTCCATAGCGCCCGTAAATTTCGCGAACAGCGCCATTGTCGGCATACATTTCGTTAAAATATTTTTTTAAAGTTTTCGTATCCATGTTTTATTTTATGAAAAAGTCTTTCGTTAAAATATTTTTTGTATTCACATTAAGTTAAAAGCAATAGCTATGCCATAACGATTAGATGGTGTTGTGATAACTAGTTTTGGCGTCTAGTTAATGATTAATAGGGCTTAAGTTGCACCAAGATATTAGAGCAAAGAAAAACATTAAAGAATATAAGTATAATTACGTATAAATAGATATAAATACAGATTATGTATACTTTAAAAGTAAGTTCCCGATGTGGATATTCATTTGTTCCAATCAATAATTGGAATGCCTTGATTGTGTTTAATTGATTTTTAAGTGATAAGTAAAAAATACTTATTAAGCACAAAATATTAGCGGGTTGAAAAATAATATAAGGTGATTGGGTAAGTTCTTATTAAGAAATTTAGGCGCTAGTCGCGCACCAGATAAGTGCGTGACTAGATAGGCCGCGCACATATTAGGCGCATTTGTGAATAATAATCTAGGTGTTGATTAAGGTTGGGGTAGATCGTTTGAAAACGTTAATAGTTTGTTGACCTATTCAGCTTTTATCAAAGTATCAATATCAAACGTTTCATTAGTGGCTAATGAAATCTCGCGTAGGAAACACAATAAGCCACAGGTTAAGGTTAGCATCGCGGTGATAAATAAAATCGCAACAGCTCTTGGTGATTCGATATTAAATTCTACGGCTATAAAAAAGAAGGCGATGGTAAGGCAAACACACAAAATCGATAGTGTACATAAGCTAACGGCTCGTCTTATCCACTGTATGCGTTTGGAAATGGTTTTGATTTCTTGAAGTGAGCTATAGGAAAGATCTTGATATTTGAGTTCAGTTAATTTCCGATAGCGATCAATCGCTCTGCCTAAGCGATTGGTGAGTACGCCAAGAATAGAGCCTATGCCGGTGATTAAAAACACCGGCGTGACGGCATCACGAATAGCATTGGTTGCAGAGGGAATGTCAGCTATAGATATCATAATTTAAGCTAAGTTAATCAAAGTAATGTATCGCGCCAATTAACGGCGTGCGCGGATTAAGTGAACATTTAACCGATATTTTATTGAGTAAAGGTTCAAAGCGACCTTTAGCTTTAAAGGCCGCAATAAAATGGCCATTTTGCAGTGCGGGTAAAATCTTTGGGCCTATGCCGCCGCCTATAAAAATGCCGCCAGTCGCTAGGGATTTTAAAGCGAGGTTGCCGGTTTCCGAGCCATAGATTTCAATAAATAATTTTAAGACTTCTACGCAGCAGGGGTCTTTATGAGTGATCCCTAATTCAGAGATCAAGGCATTTTTATCCATGTCGGAGCTAATATTTTCTACTTTAGAGCAGGGCAGTGCAATTTTTAGTTCGCAAAGAAAATCATACAAATGACTAAAGCCAACGCCTGACAATATGCGTTCGTAACTGACATGGTCGGGATGTTGTTTTCTGAGATAAGTTAACAGTTGATCTTGTAGGCTGTTCTGGGCGGAAAAATCACAATGCCCGCCTTCAGTTGCAATGGCATGATGCTGATTTCCGTCCCAATAAAGTAGAGCTTCACCTAAGCCAGTACCTGCGGCGATCACAGCACAATTGCCTGTTTGAATTTGTGCATTTGGGTTTAGCTCTAATAGTTCATGTTCGGGTAAATGCAACATACCCAAAGCCATGGCTTCTAAGTCATTAAGTAATTTTACTTTAGCTATGCCCAGTTTTAGTTTTAAATCATCAGCATCTAATAGCCAAGGTAAATTGGTGGTTTGGCAGCGCTGATTAACGACAGGGCCGGCAACACCAAAACAGGCTGATTTAATAGGGAGTTGGCTGGGTAAAAAGTCACTCAGAATGTCTTCAAACTTAGAAAATTGCTGGCTAGCGTAAGACTGTTCTTTTAAACAGCTTAATAGGCCATTAGTATCTTTACTTAAAAGGGATAATACGGTTTTTGTACCGCCTATGTCGCCAGCAAGTATCATGTTGAATTCCTTTAGTTGTTATCGAGTAAATGTATGAGAGCATCCAATATGGCATTGGCCACTTTGTGGGGAGGCAAGTGATAAAAATCTTGCCAAGCTAATGCTGTCACTGTCTCATAAAATTCTGCTTGTTCTGGATGGATATATAACCAACTAATTCTTACTGCATGTCCAATAATAATATCAGTTAATAAATTATCATCAATTTGTAAAAAATCATTGGCTCTAAAAATAGATGTCATCGCTTTTAAAGCTTCTACTGTTAATTGCCGATAAACAGGTGCTTGTATTTTATTTAGTACGTGATTAACTTGTATCTTAAAACTTTGCTCGCCTTCGGTCATCTGCGACAAAATAGTTTCACTGTCTAAGCGATATTTGCTGTTAAGTTTTTCGCCCATCATTAAACCTTTACAATGATGAAGTATGTCCCAGACCCCCGCATAAAATGCGCTGTTTTCTCTGCCTACGCTGCCTTGTTGCTCTCGCCATTCATACCAATCTATTTCGTCACCTTGATCTTTAGGGTCCATGGTTTGAGAGAAAATGGCTAGATTAATTTTATGATGACAACCTTCAAAATGCAGCGATTCTGCTGATTCGAGTTGATCTTCGGTATTGCTAATATCATCCAGCATTTCCTTGAGCTTGTTGGATAATTGATAGGGTGGCAACGCCATAATTTCATTAAAGGCTTCATCTAATGAGCCGCAGCCAGATGCTCGTTTTTGTCTAACAATAATCAATTGCAAAATATGGCCGACGCGCAGGGTGTGCATATCGGCAAATAGTTCTGGGTTAGATTTTATTAACATACCCAAATAAACCACGAGTTCTTGAATAATAATGCGTTCGCTAGCGTCACTATTGTAAGTATTGATGATATGTAAAATTTCTGAAGAATCAGCGGGGCTTGTTAAGGTAGCTTTGCCGCTGTAAGCTCGACCCAAAGTAAGTGCGTGCTGACGAACCAGTATTTCGGTCGCGGCCTGTTCTAAATTAATGTCATATTTACCGAGTAAGCTGGCGCAGCGCCTAACAATACTCCACACGTGCTGGTCCCCAGCTCGCTCATAGACTTCTTCTAGTAGATCACCGACATTTGCAGTTTTGTTATCAGC
Organism: Crenothrix polyspora; assembly: GCA_945903675.1. GTDB lineage: Bacteria > Pseudomonadota > Gammaproteobacteria > Methylococcales > Methylomonadaceae > Methylobacter_C. The sequence goes on along the minus strand of CAMDOP010000025.1, from coordinate 4,955 downwards.
ACTCAGAGTTGTATTGAAGGCTAGGTCATGCCGTAAGCTGAGTAAACTGAGCGCCTCAAATTGAGCATAAAGATTGCTTTGGGTTTTTAATAGTTCGATTAAGGTTTCATCGCTAGATAAATCCCATTCATTTAATAATAAAGTATTTAATGGCGTTGGAGGTTCAGTGCTGTTGGGTATTGCCTGCAAAAAAGGTCGTTCAGCACCTTCCCATGAAGTTTCCGAGAATTGAAAGTCATGTAAGTTTTTGATTTTTTCATGACTAGACGTTTCGGTGAAGTTGAGTAGCGTTCCTAGTTCAATGGCAAACCCTTGTGATACGCCTTCTTGCAGTTCCTTGATAAAGTTAATTAATATGTCGCGATGATGACTGTCTAGCATGTTTTGTTTGATAGAAATAGCCAGTACTGGATGACCTTCTCTATCCCAATGGCGATAGATATAAGACATTTCTAAGCGTAAACGCGAAATCAGTAAATGGTTGTCCATCGCCAAATAAAAGCCTTTTTGATTAAGGCATTGTGGCAAGAATAATAGCGGCTCTCCCGCTAAATTATACATTTTTGAGGTTGCTAAGGTTCTCAGTTGCCGCAGGGGTCTTCCAGTGATGCCAATACGGTCATTTCGACCCACATGGGTGTAAGCTTGCGCCAATTCGCTAGCATTTCTAATTTGAATAGGAGCAACTTCTGCGCGTGTTTGTGCATTAATACCATGTGCTTTTAAAGTATTTTGTACTATGTCGTCTTGAGCTAGTAACTGAATTTGTATCTTAATATCCTTGTTTTTTTTAACGACTTTATGCCGACCTAAGGGATCGATATCGTCACAGTCTATTAAGCCATCTTGAATCAGGCAGCCCAATATAAAAAGACTTTGTGCCCAAACTAAAGGAATATTTTCATTCGGTAGTCGTACTTGGCTATGAGGCAGAGCTTTTTCTGCGGCAATTAAATCGATAGGTACCAAATAGAGTTCGGGTAATAAGCGCTGTTCATTTTGGACTACTAATAAGCTTTCGAGTTTATGACGATAATTTAACGCCGCATCGTTGTTGCCGGCGTATAGATTATTTAAGAGTAAATAAGTGAAAAATAGTGGCCATTCACATTCAATATCCATGAATTGTTTAAGTTCGTGCACATCATAATGTAGGCGCTGACTATCTTCTATGGCTGTTTGGTGGCCATCTAGCAGAAAACGTTTACAGCCATAGCGGCCTTCTAGTTTTTCACATATTAATGCTTCTGTTTTTTCTCTTAGGGATTGATCGTCAACTGAAAATGCTGGAAATCCAGTAATACTAAGTACCGCCGCATCGACTGCTTTTGAGATAGATTCTCTAGGTAATAGTGCTTCTAAAGTGATTCGAGTTCTGGCAATGTCGTCACTAATGACATGGACAATAGAGGCTTGACCACCTTCTTTGCCAAATAAATTAAAGCCAGAAAGTGCTTCTAAGGCGGCTTTTGCCATACCAATGGAGCTCGCGTTTAATTCGGCTATGCCCTGATTTGTCTTATGGCCACGCTCCCAAATACCATAGTCTGGAGTGCGGTAAGTGCGACTAATATAGTGCACCAAGTTTTGTACAAAATTGACTTCATCAATAGTAAAGACGATGCGCAAACCAGAGGCGGTCATTTGCGCTAGCATTAACAGAAATAAAGACGTGGCATCGAGCTGTAAGTGCCCCCATTCATTATCGCCCACCACACAAGCGCCCGATTTGGTGTCATATTTGGCATGTAGGGCATCCAAAGGGTTTTGATATTGTTTGAATTTTTCTACTTTAGGTGCTTGTCGCATCATCGCGGTTAATAATCCGCGCATCAGCTTTACTACACTTTGTTCGAGCACATAGGTACGTCCTTGATCTTCATCAGTACGACGGTAAGCCAGCGCTAAACCCCATGCTGAGAGAATGCTGTAAACATTATCCCTAACCCAAGCATCCGTATAGTTTCCATGTACAGTTACCGCGGTACTGGCGGGTAATAAGCCCGTAACCCAATCTTGCCGCTTAATAATGAGGTCTTGAACTTGTTGGAAATAAGCATCCAATTTTTCGTGAGCTTGGTTCATAGTTAGGGTATGGTTAATTTTAGTGTATGAGTATCTGCATAAAAATAGAAAGCAGATTATGTGCCAGTTATTTAAGTAATGTGAAGTGAAATATTTTCACTAAGAATGGACAGGTTTCGATATTGATTTAATGGGCGAAAAATAGATAATCTTAATAATATAACTAAATTACTAGTGCAGGGCTAATTCAAGAGATTTTGATTTTATCAAAGAGGCGGTTAATTTTTGTTAAACACAACATAAGTCAGCAGAAATAAATATCAATAAGCTAGCTTGAAAATGGCTGGTCGGTGCGGAATATTATGAGTGATCTTGGTTTTAGGTGAATTTAATTAAGTGCTGAGTTTGGAGAGGAGGGGGTAATTGTGGGAACGTATCGGGCGACTAAAAGTCGCCCAGATAGCTCTGCTATTACTAATCTATGCAGTCTACGGGTTAAAGCTTGCTGACTGAATGGTTTGGGTAAATAGCTAGATGATATGGGTATTACTAACGTCTACCGTTTTTTCCGGTAGCAGGTTCTTCAAATTTAACTTTTAAAGGTTTTCCGCAATACAGGTTGCCATCTAATGCTGCGATAGCAGCTCTGGCTTCGTGACCTTCCATACCGATAAAGCCGAAGCCTCTGCATTTGCCGCTGAATATGTCAGAAACAAGTTGGATAGAGCGTACTTTGCCGTATTCTGAAAATAAGGTTTGCACACTTTCTTCAGTGGCGTCGCTAGGTAAGTTTCCTACAAAAAGTCGTTTCAAAAGACATGTCCTAAATTCGGGGGGAGGGAGGGAATTGATTAGCCTGATAAGCAGGCTATGCCACAACCTTGCCAGCTTTAGGCAAGGTTGTGTGTCAGAAAGTAACGGTTTATGCGGTCGTTACATTTGAAGCTTGTGGGCCTTTAGGACCTGATTCGACTTCGTATTTTACAGCTTGGCCTTCAGCCAAAGTGCGGTAGCCGCCGTCGCTTGCAATTGCAGAGAAATGTACGAATACATCTGCGCTACCATCGCTAGGAGAAATAAAGCCGAAACCTTTAGATTCGTTAAACCACTTAACTGTACCAGTTGCCATGTAATTGTCTCAATAAATGAATGAAAATATTTTTATTGCAAATCATATCCGGGCACAAAAGCGGGAAAAACGGATGGAATTTCTAAATAAAGTGCTGATTAATTGCAAAACTTATTAGAGTAACGTTAAGCTAAAAACTCAGCACTACTGACTAACGTACTTATTATAGGGGTTAAAGCTTAGTTTAGCCATCTAAACTTTAATAGCATGTTCGAGTTAATTATTTATTTCCAAATACTAATGATATTGGTGTAGTCATCAGTCCAAGGTTTCATGTCAAAGTATAACGGCATTTTTTGCCAGTCACCAAGGCGACTCAGCGCCAATGGCGCAAGGGTTTCTGGCTTTCTAGCGATAACGACCCAATCGGTTGCTACAATCAATTCTGATGCTTGTAGTGGTTTAAACTCTTGTATGAGTGCTGCTAAATGCAAATGCTCAGCATGGATAGATAATACTTTTTTCAGTAATAAATGACGATTGGTAATATGAAAAGCGAGTATGCCATCGGGTTTTAATTTGTCAAAGTACAGCTTTAGCGCTTCTTCTGTTAATAAGTGAGTGGGTACAGAATCAGAACTAAAAGCATCCATGACTAATAAGTCGAAATGTTGGTCGGGTTCTTTTTTCAATGATAAGCGCGCATCACCAATACGTAGAGTACTCTGCTGACTACAACGCTGTAAATAATGGAAATAATCGGGGTTACTAGCAATATCGATGACTAAAGGATCGATTTCATACAGCGTCCAGTTTTGTTGTTCTTTGGCGTAGCACGTTAAAGCCCCTGCACCTAGACCAACGATACCTATATTCCAATTTTGATTAGCATTATCGAAAGTTTTAAATAACTGACCCATAGGGCCAGGTCGGCTGTAATAAGTATAGGGGATAGTAGCTACGTCTTCTGCTAAGCGTTCTGCTCCATGTTTAGTCGTACCATGAAAAAGTTCGTGATAAGTTTCTGGGTGCTGTTGTTCGTCTGTAAGCACACTTTCACGCACCGCTAACACACCAAAAAATGTACGTTCTTGATAAAGGGTATGCGAGGATAGACCATGCAATCCTAAGGCAAGAAAAATAATCGCCCCTGTTAAAAAAGCGAAAGCGACGGGTTTAGCTCTTAGTAAATAAGATAATAACGTTAAGACAATTAAGCTAATGACGATGATGTCAAAATATTGTAGTAAATCAGCGCAGTTTATATAAATAACTAGACTAGCTACTATCAGTAATAAAGGCGCTATTATTTGTAGCAGCAAACTTTTATTGAGTGTTAAAGCAATACCTGGGCGCAGTAACAGAGCTGCCACTATCATCAGAGGATATTCATAAATACCATTGAAGATAAAGGGCGCGACAAAGGTATTAAACATACCGCCCAGCATGCCTGCAAAAGACATGATTAAATAAAAGCTGGTTAAATGTTGGGTAGACGGCCTGTTCTTGGCTAGCTCACCATGGCAGACCATAACGGCAAAGAAAAAAGCCAGTAAATGCAAAATCAGATAGGCCCAATAAGGTAAGTCCGCAGGATTAATATAGGCATAGGCGATAAAGGGGATTAAAACTAGCGGCTGGCATTTAACCATCAGTGGATGAATCGCAGCGCTCCATTTAGAAAACACGATAACAAAAGACAGCAAATATAAGGTTAAGGGAATAATCCACAATAACGGCACTGAGGCAATATCGGTGCTAATGAAATTGGTTAAACCCAGTAATAAACTTGAGGGTACAAAAGCCAAGGCCATCCAGTGAAGTTTTCGACGCAGACTGAGCGAACTTGCATCTGGCGTAG
>CAMDOP010000024.1 GCA_945903675.1 Crenothrix polyspora | reverse complement strand
AATCGAAAAGGTTCACCTTAATCCAGATAAAGCCAAAGAAGCTGATGTCCAAGATATAGATATTCAGGCAAGAAAAGTAGCATAAGTTTTAACAGCCGAGGCGACAACTACATTGACAATTTCCGAAACTGAGGAGCGCAGGAAGAAGCGACAATCGAGCCGCCTTTTCTTTGGATACTTTCTTTTGGCGGAGCAAAAGAAAGTATCTCGCCTTCGGGTGCGAATACCCGATTAACACATTGTCGCGACAGCGACCTCATTATTCTCGGCATCAATGTTGGTTTAACGATAGAGCCGTTAGCCCAAGTTACTGTAACATCTACGTAAACGTTGTGCTCAAACTGTCCGGCTTTAAGTTGGTAGCCGTATGTTTGTACCTTGATATGTTACCCTTCCCAAACGGGCTCTGTCAGATTAAGATGACGTCCGGTTGTATTATTCCTCTGATTTACGTATACTTTCTCCTCGCTTTCAGGTTCCAGAGGGTTTTTCAGACCCAATGGTTAAACGGGAAGTCGGTAAGGTTTACTCCAAATCCGACGCTGCCCCCGCAACGGTATATAAGTAAAGTTTCATCTAGATGCCACTGTGTTATGCATGGGAAGGTGATGAAACAGGTTAACGCCACTTATAAGCCCGGAGACCGGCCCGATAGCATATACGCAACAGCGGAGGGCTGTTCTGCGAAGTGTTTGTGCGCGCTCGTGTGCTCCATCTTCTATTGTCCTCCGATGTTATACTCAATCTCTATGCGCGGGCGGCGCAGAGGACACTATGCAAAAAATTATAGCCAGTTCCCTATTAATCATGGGTTTTAATGCCCAATTACATGCTCAAGAAAATACTTCTGATAATGCTTTAGAATTACCTAATGTCGTGGTGACAGCTACCCGGACTGAGATGCCTAATGATCAACTGTCTACAGCTGCCAGTGTTTACACACGAAAAGATATAGAGCGGTTACAGGTCCAAACTTTGCCTGATTTATTAAAAGGTACTAGTGGTGTTGATATAGTACAAAGTGGTGGTTATGGTAAAGTAAGCGGTATTTATATGCGTGGTAATAACTCAACCAGTGTTTTAGTGTTAATTGATGGTATTAAAGTTGGCTCTGCAACAACAGGCACATCGCCTATTCAGTTTATTCCAATAGATTCTATTGAACGAGTAGAAATTATTAAAGGTCCTCAATCAAGTCTTTACGGTTCAGAAGCAATGGGGGGGGTAATACAGATCATTACCCGCAAAGGTGCTGAAACTGAAAAGCCAAGTATCTCTCTAGAAGCAGGCGGTGGATCTTATAATACCTACAAAACAGCAGGTACTGTGAGTGGTAAATGGAAAGGCAATTGGTACACTATAGGTTCCTCAGGATTTGGTTCTGAAGGGATTAATGCTCAACAACCTGCTTATGGTGTTAATGAGCCTGATAGAGATGGGTATAACAATGCCGCTGTAAATACAAGAGTTGGTCATCATTTTGATAATAATGGTGAAATTGAAGCCTCTTTTATGAGAAATCAAGGTACAACCCTATACGACGGAAATCCAAATAAAACTAATTTTATTGAGCAGGTAGTTGGAACATCTGCAAGTATGAATATCCTTAGTAATTGGCGTTCAACATTACGTTTAGGTCAAAGTCAGGATGATCAGGATCAGTTCGCCACAAATGGTGCTTTTTCTAGTAAATTTAATACATCTCGATTGAATGCTAGCTGGCTAAATCAATTGACTATTACTGAAAATCATCAACTCACTAGTGGTGTTGATTATCGTTTGGATGAGATTAACAGTACAACAAGCTATAAAGAAAAATCAAGATATGACGGCGGTGTGTTTACTGAGCTTCATAGCAAGTTATGGAATGATCATTTAATAAATGCTTCGGTACGCTATGACAATAATCAACAATTCGGGGATTATGTTACTGGTAGTGCAGGGTGGAGATATAATTGGAATCATGGCATTAGCTTATTATCTAATTTTGGTAATTCATTTAGAGCGCCGACCTTTAATGAATTATATTATCCCGATACAACTTATAGCGGTGTGGTATATCAGGGGGGTAATCCTAATTTGAAGGCTGAAGAATCAAAATCTGTTGAAGTAGGCGTTCTTGGCGATCATGGCTGGGGAAATTGGGGCATACGTGCATATCATACAAATGTTGATAATTTAATTTCCAATTGGCCACCAGCAAATGTAAATAAGGCTGAAATTGATGGTATAGAAACTGAATTAAGCACCCAATTACTGGGGTGGCGTGGTAAGTTAACTATGAATCTTTTAAATCCAATTAATGTGGAAACTCATGCAAGGCTTTTAGGGCGCTCTAAGGAAATGTTGTCATTTGATCTTTCTAGAACATTTGGGAAGTTCGATGTAGGTACTTATGTGCTTGCTCAAGGTGAACGAGATTATACAAACTATAATGATTATTCAATCAAAACTATCGCGGGTTTTGTAACGGTTGATTTACGCTCAGCCTATCATTTAAATAAAAATTGGATGTTAAGTGGGAAGCTTAGTAATTTGTTAGATGAAAACTATCAAACTGTTTACACTTATAATACGATGGGTAGAAACTTTTTCCTTTCAATCCATTATAATAACTAAAACTTACGCCAAGGATGGCATGACTATTACCCCACCCTCTACTATAAAATTATGAATATTAAACAATGGTTGAAATCTGATTATCTACCCCTCTTTTTAATTGCTTTGATGGTTATGACTCGCTTTCACCATTTCGGTGATGTCTTACATCTACCTGACGCTTCTTTAGCGGTATTTTTCTTTGCAGGTTTTTATCGTAAAAAAGCCTTGCTAGGGTTTTTATTAATAATTGCAGCCTTGATAGACTATGTTGCGATTAAAAACGGTACTAGTGATTACTGTGTTTCTGCGGCTTATATGTTTTTGATTCCTACTTATGCAACGATGTGGTTGGCTGGTCGTTATTGTTCAATGTTTAAAGCGCTGCAAGCTAGTGATTTAGTAAAATCTGTTGGTTTGTTAATGCTAGCAGCGACGACAGCGTTTGTTATTTCTAATGGTAGTTTTTATGTATTATCAGGTAAGTTTGAGGCGCTATCGTTTTTAGACTATGTGGCGCGTGTTCAGCAGTATTATTTACCTTATGTGGGTTCGACTTTGTTTTACGGAATGACAGGTTTAGTTGCGCTTAAATTGATTAAATCATTACCTGAGAGCTTGTCTTTTCATAAATCAGTTTAAATGATTTAACTGTGTTAATGGACATGATTCAAATCATGTCCATGCTTGCCGCCATTTCATTGCCCTAAGTATCACTGACCACATTTAAGTTGTTAGTTGCTTGGAGTAAAACAGCTTTAGCTGTTTTAAAAGGCAATAGCTGAAGCTATTGCACTCCAGGTTTTTACTGTTTTTCCCTTAACTGTGGGCAGTGACCCTAAGCCTCCTATCTTTTATTTCTCCTCAATGACTACGCATCGATATTCCGATACAGACGTTAATGCTGTTTATCGTGCCATTTATGAGCGTCGTGATATGCGGCATTTTTTAACGGATCCTGTCGATCCTGAGATATTACAGCGCTTATTATTAGCCGCGCATCATGCACCCAGCGTGGGTTTTATGCAGCCTTGGCGCTTTATGCGAATTAGTTGTCCCGAGTTACGGCATAAAATACATGCGCTCGTTGAGCAAGAAAGAGTATGCACCGCTAAAGCTTTAAATGAGCGTGAAGCTGAGTTTATGAAACTAAAAGTGGAAGGTATTTTGGAATGTCCTGTGCTTTTGGTGGCTGCTTTATGTGAACAGCGTGAGCAACATATCTTTGGTCGACGAACCTTACCTGAAATGGATTTAGCCTCTTTATCCTGTGCTATTCAAAATATGTGGTTAGCGGCGCGTGCAGAGGGTTTAGGCATGGGCTGGGTTTCTTTGTTTGAACCTCAGGCTTTAAAAGCCCTGTTGGGTATGCCTGAAGACAGCGAGCCTGTTGCTATCCTTTGTTTGGGCCATGTTGATCACTTTTATGAAAAACCTATGCTTGAATTAGAGCATTGGGCAAAACGTAAAGACCTACAAGACTTGTTGTTTGAAAATACTTGGAATACTCCGTGCCCTTAAATTTTACTATTTCTCCTTGTTCTTCGGCTTTAGCCTCAGAATTACAAACTAAAATTAATCAAAAAACTAAGCCGCTAGGAGCTTTAGGGTTTCTAGAATCTTTAGCCTTGCAGATTGGTTTGTGTCAAAACACCTTAAGCCCTCAATTAACAAAGCCTTGTGTGTTGGTTTTTGCTGCTGATCACGGTATTGCAGAAGCGGGGGTGAGTGCTTATCCTCAATCAGTCACTGCACAGATGGTGATGAATTTCTTAAAGGGCGGTGCTGCGATTAATGTCATAGCCCGTCAACATCAATTAGCTTTATTGATCGTGGATGCTGGTGTTAAAGCCGAGTTACCCGGTCATCCTGATTTAATTAATGCCAAAGTGGGCTATGGTACGCGTAATTTCTTAATAGAAGCCGCGATGACCGAAGAGGATTGTCTTAAGGCGATTGCTAAAGGTGCCTACTTAGTTAGTTTGCAACAGCAAAAAGGCTGTAATTGTATTGGTTTTGGTGAAATGGGGATTGGTAATACCTCATCTGCTGCGTTATTGATGCATAAATTAACCTCAATACCACTGGATGAGTGCGTCGGACGAGGCACAGGCTTAGATGATAGCCAAATGCGGGAAAAGGTCGCTATCTTAAAGCAGGCGCTACAACATGCACCCGACAGCCACAGTCCTATAGAGATTCTAGCAACTTGGGGCGGGTTTGAGATTGCGATGATGGTCGGGGCTATTTTACAAGCTGCCGAATTGAAGATGCTGGTTATGATCGATGGTTTTATTGCCAGTAGTGCTTTGTTGGTAGCTTATCAGCACTATCCACAAGTCTTAGATTACTGCGTTTTTAGTCATGTCTCTAATGAACGAGGGCATAGAGCCTTATTAGATTATTTTAAGGTGCGCGCCATACTTGCTATGGATTTACGTTTAGGTGAAGGCTCTGGTGTAGCCTTGGCCTTTCCTTTATTGCAATCAGCGGTGTTGTTTTTAAATGAAATGGCTACTTTTGCTGAAGCGGGCGTAGATCAGTGAGTGTGTTGGCATGCAACAAATAAGGCTTTTCTTCTTAGCGTTGAGTTTTTATACGCGTATTCCGAGTCCTATAGCTTTGGATTATAGTCAATTACACCGCTCTTTCGTGTATTTTCCCGTTATTGGTTGGTTAGTGGGCCTTGCTGCTGGGCTCAGCTTTTATTTGACGGATTTAGTTTTGCCTCAAACAACGGCAGTTATTATGGCTGTTATTGTGAGTATCTTTATGACCGGTGCTTTGCATGAAGATGGCTTTGCAGATGTCTGCGATGGCTTTGGTGGAGGCTACGGTAAAGAGCGTATTTTAGTGATTATGAAAGACTCGCGTAGTGGCGTATATGCGGTTGCTGGTTTAATCATGCTCATGTTACTGAAATTAAGTTTGCTAAGTGACATGTCTGCCAGTGCTGTGCCTAGTTTATTAGTAGCGGGACATAGTATTAGTCGCTTTATGCCATTGATATTGATGCGTCAATATAGTTATGCGCGTACTAGCGATAGTAAATCTATGGGTGCGATTCATAAACCAAGTTTAACTGAGCTGAGCTTTGCGGCCGGTTTTGCAATGCTGCCTTTTTTTTTATTACCCAGTATTTTCTTGTTCGCAGTGATACCACTGGTGTTAATCACCTTTATTTTAGGCGCGTATTTTAATCGCCATATTGGTGGTTATACCGGCGATTGTTTAGGGTGTAGTCAGCAAGTCTCAGAAGTCTGTTTTTATTTGTTTGTGAGTGTGCTGTGGACATTTATTTAGTTCGTCATACCCAGACTGATACTAAGGCTGGGCTATGTTATGGCCAAACGGATGTGGGATTAGTTGAAAGCTTTAGGGAGGAGTTTATTGAAATTCAAAAAAAACTACCTGCACTGACGAGTGAATGCCATGTTTATAGTAGTCCATTAACACGCTGTACTCAGCTTGCCAGCCAATTATTTCCTAAAGTACGTAACGATAATCGGTTACTAGAACTGAATTTTGGTGCTTGGGAGAATTGTACTTTTGATAGCGTAGATGCTGAAGTATTAAAGCATTGGACGGATAACTTTGTAAGCATAGGCCCGCCCAATGGCGAAAGCTTTACTCAGTTATGCGAGCGGGTAGGAGGCTTTTGGCAAGAATTATTATTAACGGATGCTGAGCAAGTAGTGTTAGTAACGCATGCGGGCGTTATTCGCGCTTTATTAGCGCATGTTTTGCAGCTACCGTTAGCGAATGCTTTTAAATTTAAAGTGGATGTAGGCTCTGTGCATAAATTGCAATATGTTAATGATTACACTCATATACATTTCTTAAATCACTAATATGCAACATGGTGGAAATATTTATCAGTTTGCCGAGCACTGTGGGTGTTTACCTGAGCATGTTGTGGATTTTTCTGCAAACATCAATCCCAAGCAGGCGGTTGAGAACTTAAATTTAATGGATGTTCACTTGGGGCCTTATGGTGATCCTGATTACAAAGCTTTAAAGCACGCCATTAGTCAACGGTATCCAATTCCAGAAGGCGTCGATATTGAAGTCTTTAATGGCGCAAGTGCTGCTATCTTTGCTTTATTACGCTGGCTTAAACCCAAGAACTTAGTATTGTTCTCACCTTTATATATTGAATATAAAAGTATTGCTGTGCAGTTGGGCGGGGAGATAACGATAATTAATCGATGGACTGAATCGTTAGTTGATGTGCCTTTTGGTAGTACGCTAATTTTTGTTAATCCTTCAACACCCGATGGTTTGTTATACGAGATGTCAGCCTTATTGGCTCAATGGCAGGCCGCTGATTGTACGCTGATTATTGATGAATCTTTCCTCGATTTTTGTGAGGGTGAATCTGTTGCTGAGGCGATAGTCAATTATCCTAAGTTGTACCTTATTAAATCACTGAGTAAGTTTTATGGCTGTGCCGGTATTCGTATTGGTTTTTTAATGGCACAAACGCAGGCTATTGCTGGGCTTAAGTTATTAGAGCCGGCATGGAAGTTATCGAGTTTAGATATGGCATATATGCAGCAAGCTTTAGCTAATACAGATTTTATCAGCCATACACGGCAACAAACTATAACGCTACGGTTATTATTGGCGGGTGTACTAAAACAGTGTGGTTTGTTTGCTGAGATTTATCAGGGCCTCGCTAATTTTCTGTTGGTGCGATTGCCTGATGACTGCGATGGCTATGATTTGCAATCATTGCTAGTGCCTGCACGTATGTTGATTCGTGTCTGTGATAATTTTGAAGGTTTAGATAAACGCTATGTACGCTTTGCTGTTAAAGATGAACAAACCATTAAACAGCTAGAGCAGGTTTTGAAGCCGTTGACGATAGCTGATTTGAGATCAGTTAAGTTATAAGTTTTAATGATGATGTATTTTATAAAGGTATAGTAAATTCAATGAGTCTGTCTGTTAAATGTCCTGCACTGATGATAAGTGCGCCTAGCTCTGGCCAAGGCAAAACATCTGTTACTGCTGCAATCGCTCGTTATTATAGTCGTCAAGGCTTAATAGTTCGCTGCTTTAAAACGGGACCTGATTTTATCGATCCTACTATTTTGACTCAAGCGTCTGGTCACCCTGTTTTAAATCTTGATACTTGGATTATGGGGGAAGAGCAATGCAGAACCTTGTTGTTTAATGCTGCATTAGAAGCGGATTTGATTCTGGTTGAAGGTGTGATGGGATTATTTGATGGAAATCCCAGTAGCGCAGATTTAGCGGAGTTATTTGGCTTGCCCTTGTTGTTAGTCGTGGATGCTTCAGCAATGGCGCAAACTTTTGCGGCTATTGTGCATGGCTTGAAAACATTTCGGTCGACTCTTTTCGTGACGGGTGTGGTTGCTAATAAAGTAGCCTCAGCAGGTCATGGTGCATTGTTAGTAACAGGTTTACCTGATAATTTGCCGCTCGCACATTTCTCAAAAGATTCAGCTATTAGTTTGCCTGATAGGCACTTAGGCTTACATCTAGCTGATGAAATTCATGGCTTAGATGACATACTTAACCGGTGGGCTGATCTCGTTGCAGGCACTTGGCTTGCAGAATTGCCGCAAGCGATAGAATTTAAACCCAGTAGCTCTGTGGTTAAAAGTTATCCTCGTTTGTTAAGCGGAAAAGTGATTGGTGTTGCAAAAGATCGTGCGTTTTGTTTTTTGTATGAAGAGAATCTGCTCTGTTTAACAGAGATGGGCGCTAAGTTAGTGTTTTTTTCGCCGTTAAATGAGGCTCATTTACCTGAAGTCGATGCGGTGTATTTGCCGGGTGGATATCCTGAGTTATATGCTGAACAACTTTCGCAGAATCAAAGTATGAAGGAAGATATGAAAAAACACTTAAGCCAAGGTAAAGGTATTTTGGCTGAGTGTGGCGGTATGGTGTGGTTGATGGACGCATTAGGTACAGACGATGGCAAGGTTTTTTCTATGATGGGTTTGCTACCAGGGCGTGCTTTGATGCAAAAGAAATTAGCGGCTATTGGTTCTCAACAAGTGCTGATCAATGGTGAAGTGCTACGTGGTCATAGCTTTCATTATTCAACCGCCACTATTGACGCGTCAATCGTAGCCCAAGCTGAAACCAGTTCGGGACATACTGGCGAAACGGTATATCAAGTTCAATCGCTAGTGGCTTCCTATTTACATTTTTATTTTCCTTCAAATCCAGCACAAGTTGCGCAATGGTTAGATCCGCATTAACTTGTTGCGATTCTAAGAGAGTTAGGACTTTAACTATCATGGAGGGTATAAGGACTTTATGTATTATGAATTAGCATTGTTGGCTTATCTGATTGATGGCTGGTTAGGTGAGTTACCGGGTAAGCATCCTGTGATGTGGATGGGCGACTATATTACCTTTTTTGAGAAAAAGTTTTATGCCGATCGGATCATGCCTGGCGTACTTCTAGTACTGAGTTTATTAGTTGTAACGGGCTTGATTAGTATTGCTTTTGTGTATTTATGTGGCCTATTGCCGGAGCAGTTAAGCTTACTAGCGTTAGCGATTTTGGCGTCAACCGGTATTGCCATGCACTTATTGCATAAGAGTGTCGCTGATATATTAATTTCAGAACAACCTAAACTGGCCATTAGTTATTTAGTTAGTCGTGATACCGAGAGTATGACTGAACCCGATATCTATAAAGCAGCATTGGAAACTTGGGCTGAAAACTTGAGTGATGGTGTCATTGCTCCCTTACTGTATTTGTTATTATTTGGTTTACCCGGGATTGCTGTTTATAAGGCCATTAACACCCTTGATTCTATGGTCGCCTATAAAACGGATAGGTATTTTTATTTTGGTAAAGTAGCGGCGTTGTTAGATGATGTCGCTAATTTTATTCCAGCACGATTAACGGCGTTAATGATCGTGATGGTAGCACCGAATAAGCAAGTGGCTTTACAAAGTATGATGCGTGATGGCAATAAGCTAGAGAGCCCTAATGCGGGCTATCCGATTGCGGCTATGGCTGGGGCTTTAAGTGTGAGTCTCGGCGGAGATGCTTATTATCATGGTCAGCTTAAGCATAAACCAACTTTAGGACTGCCAATTTATGAGCTTAATGCCGCTATAGTCAGGCAAGCGTTAGCGATGAAATGTCATTTAAATATGTGTGTGATTGGCTTTTTAGGATTGGGTATCTTACTGACATGAAAACTTTATTTATAGGTGGTGTAAAAAGCGGCAAGTCGCGATTGGCTGAATCTTATATTTTGGAAAACTCGGTGCATCGACCTTATTACTTAGCGACTACTGAGTTTATAGATACTGAAATGAAGCAGAGGATAGAGGTGCATCAACAGAGGCGTCAAGATTTGTTTGTGACATTAGAAGAGCCTATAAACATATTACCAAGATTGCAAACTTGTCAGCAGCCGGTATTGGTTGAATGCGTCTCTATGTGGCTGAATAATTTACTTTATCATCAGTGGCAAGAGGCCGATATTTTGCAGGAGCTAGAAGCTGTTATGGCTTTATCTGTTGATTTAGTATTAGTACATAATGAAGTTGGTTTAGGTGTTATTCCCGATAATGCCTTAGCGCGTCAGTTTGTTGATTTATCGGGTAAAGCGGCACAAATCATGGCGGCAGCCTGTGATCAGGTATTCTTTTGTGTGGCGGGTTTACCTTTACAAATGAAATAGCTTTTTCATTTTTCTTGTATTTAAAGATTTAGGATAACGAGTGTCTGTTTATACAGTGATTACGCGGTCGCAATTAGAGCAATTTTTAACTTACTATTCAGTTGGTCAGCTTATTGACTTTGAAGGTATACCAGAGGGCGTTGAGAATACCAATTACCGTGTATTAACTACAGATGGGTTATTTGTTTTAACGCTTTTTGAAGCTTTGGATGCCGATGTATTAGCTCATGTTTTACAGTTATTAGTGTATTTGGGTGCCCACTCTTTGCAGTGCTCTCATCCTATGAGTGATGATTTTGCTAATACATCAAGCAATTTTGGTGCTAAACAAGCAGCGCTTTTTAAGTGGATTTCAGGGGATATTGTTTTAGAGCCAACATTTGAACATTGTTATCAAATTGGTTTACAGTTAGGTAAGCTGCATATTTTTACAGAAAATTATCATTTTCCAGTTGTTAGTCGTTATGATTTGGCGGCATGTAAAGCAAAGTTTAATGGTATTAAAGGTCAATTGTCCTCAATTGATAAACTCTTAATTCAAGATGAATTAATTTTTCAAGAAAGTCATTCTTTGGTTGATCTACCTGTGGGTGTTATACATGGCGACTTGTTTAGAGATAATGTGCTATTTATCGATAATGAGGTCAGTGCTCTATTAGATTTTTATAGTGCAAGTTCTGGGTTCTTATTGTTAGATATAGCCATTACGGTGAATGATTGGTGTGTAAATAAGCATGGTGTTTTAGATGGTATAAAAGCTGAGGCATTACTTTCTGCTTATCAGACGGTTAGAGCCTTGAGTCAAATTGAACTACGTTATTTGCCGATAATGCTGAGAGCTGCTGCCTTAAGATTTTGGTTGTCACGACTTGAGTTACAGCATTTTCAGCATCCAGGTGTTATGACACAGACTAAAGATCCCTTGGTATTTCGGCAATTGCTAGATAATTATCGATCTTTTTCATTAGGCTTTTGAGCAAGATGCATTGGCAAAAAAAGCTACTAATTTATATTTGACCAAAGAGAATACTGATAACTTCCTTTTCTAAAAAGCTCCCAAAACTTGAGTGATGCTCCTGTCCAAAAAGATCGTTGAGATAATAAGTCTATTTAGACTGCAAAAAAAAGCGTGCTTAAGCCCGCACAAAAACAATCGCTGTTTACAGGAGAGGCAGCAATCATTCATACATTGCAAACTACAACACTCTGATTTGTTGGACTTGAATAGAGTTTAGATGAATAACTTAGTTAAATAAAAGGGTATTATTAGATGTTTTTATCTAATAAATCGATAACTGCGGATGCGGTAATATAGATGCTGGATAGTTGCTTTTCGTAGCGAACTTTTAAATGGTTTAATAAAGGAATTATGTTATTCGCTGGTGTGCATCATTCAATACTTTATGAGTACTTGATAAGAGAAACAATATGTTTATATTGAATATCTTTCTCGCTATTGTTACCCTAGTTAACTCTCTATAAATTCATATCTTCATTATGAAATATAACGCCATCAGTCTACTAGATAAGCTTGATCAACTACAGGTAGTCCTTGTTTACTCAACGAAATTAGCGGAAGTATTAAACGTTACCCGGAGAACGTTACTCAACTGGCGACAAAAGCCTGAATCGATTTCTGCTAAGTATCGACTGGATATAGATGTCTTATATTGTCAGCATTTTCTAATTCCTGAATGGGATATTCCTAAACAAACGTTTACCCCCGTTTTATTGCCAGATACCCTGCCGCACAACGAAGCACTGTTCTTACCTTTTTTACGGCGCTTGAGTTATGGCACTATTGAAATAGAAACGGAGATGGCGAAAGTCGATTTTGATAGCATTATCGACGGTAAAAAGCTGCCAAAAAATATGGATAAGCAGACTTTTCATGAAGGCTTTAATGCTTTTATGACGCATCAGCAACTTTGGCAAAAAATAGTCGAACATGGTGAGCCGCTGCCTATCACGGTAGATAATATCAAGACCTTACATATTGATTTTATGAGAGGTGTTGTTGATAATGCCGGTTTTTTTTCTACCAAGCATCGAGCCATGGGGCAGTTAGAGGGTGTGCAAACCACTGAGCCCGAAGATATAGACGAAGAAATACATCGCTGGGTTTATAAAGTAGCGAAGTCCGTTACCTTGGAAGACATTGCCAAAGCGCATGTGTATTTTATTTTAATTCATCCCTTTGGTGATGGTAATGGACGGGTAGGGCGCGCAATAGTATTAGCGCAGTGCTTGAACGCCCGTTTAATGCCGCCATTTTTTGCCGGTCATAATAGAGCTATGTATTATGCAGCCATGCAACATGCCATTAAGTATGGTCGCTATGCGCACTTGATTAGGTTGTTTTATGAGGCTACTCAACAGGATTTGGATTTCTTGGCAAGTTTTTAAAAATTAGCTTAGTGCACTGTTATTAACAGTGCCTGTCTGCAGAGCTTGACAACCACAAGATTCTAAAGTAATTTAATTTAAAACTTACAAGCTGACCGGATAACCGGAAGCCAGTGTGCCTTAGGGCCACTGGCTTTTTTTTGGCCAAAATTTTATTAATGGCACTATTGGCTGTTGTTAAAGTTTATAGGCTAAGAGGTATATCAAAGTAGCTCAAACTTATAGCATAGGTACTACTACGAATTGTGCAAACACCTTAAGACTTATATCTTACTTAGCAATAAATCCTATGACGATTAAATATAGTGGAAATTGGATAACACATAGAAACCAAGGTCGTGTGCTTTTTATGAAAACCACTCGCCTGATATGGACAGCATGAACAATTTTAGCTTTCAAACCAACAAGCAAGATTTCGGTATCGATGAATTGGTTATCAAGCTACGCCAATTACGCGAACAATCTTTAGACATCAGGCAGCGCCGCGATAGTCCACCGAAACTGCCTACACGTAAAGAATTGCAAGTGATTATCGACGGACTAGGTGCTGTGCTGTTCCCTAATCGCTTAGGTTCGCCCCATTTAAATGATGAAGGCATCGATTATTTTGTTGGGCTTACGCTAGATACGCTGTGCCGTGAACTTTACAAACAAATCCGTAGAGAACTGCAGTTCGTGTCTGGTCATGTAGCTAAAGATGATGGCGCCTATGAGCAATCAGTCACGATTACCCGTGAATTTGTAATGCGCTTGCCTGAAATCAGAGCGCTGCTAGATACCGATATTCAGGCAGCTTATGAAGGTGATCCCGCTGCACGTAGCCCTGATGAAGTGTTGGTTTGCTATCCGGGTATTACGGCCATTTTGCATCACCGCTTTGCACATATCCTTTATCAACTGGGTGCGCCCCTGGTAGCTCGCATGATTTCAGAGCTTGCGCATTCTGCTACCGGTATTGATATTCATCCGGGCGCACAAATTGATCAGAGTTTTTTTATAGACCATGGTACGGGTGTGGTCATCGGTGAAACTGCCATTATTGGCAAACGTATTCGTGTCTATCAGGCTGTAACTTTAGGTGCTAAACGTTTTCAGAAAGACGATAACGGCTTCTTAGTAAAAGGTAATGCCAGACATCCTATCGTAGAAGATGATGTCGTCATTTATGCCGGTGCAACTATCTTGGGACGCATCACCATAGGTAAAGGCTCAACCATAGGCGGTAATGTCTGGCTAACTCATAGCGTAGGGCCTTATAGCAATATCACTCAGGCCAGTGCTCGCAGTGAATTATTTCATGATGGCGGTGGTATTTAACAAATCTCCCCTAACCCCTCTTTTCCAAAGAGGGGGGCAGAATATTGTTCCCACGCTCTGCGCTCATCGTTATACAAAAGTATTCTGTGTGCTTGGAGTACAAACAGCTTTAGCTGTTTTAAAGCGCCAAGACATATAGGGTGGGCAAACAGCTTTATCGTTTGCCCACCATTTGCCGATATAAACGGTGGATGCGCGCTCTGCGTGGGAATGTAACCTGCATCGCTACAGCGATGCGTGACGCAGAGCGTCACCGGCGGCATTCCCACGCAGAGCGTGGGAACGATAAATGTCGGGTTACGCTATGCTAACCCAACCTACGTAACTAACAATGATTTTAGCTTTATCGTTCTTATACTTCGGCATAGGAACACAACCGTAACGCTATAGCGTTACCAAAACATGACGCACTAGCGTCACTAATTTATTACTCACTCACTATAATAGGAAAACATCATGTCAGATATCCATGAAGCAAATACCGCATTAGGCGATGTTGCCGCACGTACCCTTGCCAATGCGACCAAAACCGTACCTATGTTGTCAACCATCACTCCTAGATGGTTGGTACATTTATTACAGTGGAAACCACTAGAAGCCGGTATCTATAGAGTCAACAAAGTTAAGAATGTAGGCGATCTTCATGTTGATTGTTCTAGCCTTGATGAGAAAGAATTACCGCAAACTTTCGTTGATTACGAAGAATGGGATAGGGAGTATCGTTTAAATGCAGTGAATACGGTATTGGATGTACATACCCGTATTTCAGACTTATATAGCAGCCCACATAACCAAATCCACGAACAACTCCGTTTAACCATAGAAACCATTAAAGAGCGTCAAGAAAGCGAGTTGATTAACAACGCTGAATACGGCTTGTTGAACAATGTCGCACCAGCCTTTAGAGTGCAACCACGGACTGGTGCGCCTACACCTGATGATATGGATGAGTTGATTTCACGCGTCTGGAAAGAGCCTGGGTTTTTCTTAGCGCATCCTTTAGCTATTGCCGCCTTTGGTCGCGAATGTACGCGTCGCGGTGTACCTCCTGCTACTGTTACTCTATTTGGTTCGCAGTTTTTGACTTGGCGCGGCCTGCCTATCATTCCTTCTGATAAGGTTAAAGTCGTTAATGGTAAAAGTAATATTTTGTTATTACGTACCGGTGAAAGTCGTCAAGGCGTAGTGGGTCTTTATCAACCTAACTTGACCGGCGAACTTAGCATGGGGCTTTCAGTCCGTTTTATGGGCATCAATCACAAAGCGATTGCCTCTTACTTGATCTCACTCTATTGCTCAATAGCTGTGTTGACTGATGATGCCTTAGGCGTGCTTGAGAATGTTGAAGTGGGCAAGTACCATGAATACAAGTAAGCTTGAGCCGACTCATTTAGCACAGCATGACTTTACTCAAGATTCCGGATTGCCCGATATAGCGTAGCTAAGTAAATTGGCTAATGAGCTATTTACTGCATTACCCTGCGATGGCTCAAGACTGGGGCAGGTCTCTGGTTTGTTACCTAGTGGCTTAACTTCACCTTTAGCTTCTGCGGCAAGTGCGCAGGATTTTGCTTTGCCAGGGGATGCTGAGCTGCATAAGTTTTTTGCTAAGTCTGAGTCGCCTTATCAGGGCGTGCCTGATAGTCTGGATACGGGTTCGGTGTTCGGTAAAACTTCTCCGAATACCACGACTAGCTTAGCTGGGTTTGATAAGTCTGTACTTGCAGGTATTTTGCCGAATGATTTTGGCTTGCCTGATGAGACGCAATTACAACAGTTGTTAGTTTCGCGAGTACCTACTGGTAGTAGTATTCCTGGCTTTGGCGCAGACCAGCAATTTCCTGCTGTAGCTGCGTTTAATCCTAGTATCACACCACAGGTTTCTGATACGCAGTTGCAAAAGCTGTTTGCTGAAAGTACACCGGTAACTGAAATTACTAGTAGTTTGGTCGGTACTCCAGAGCTAGCTCATGTTATTTCTGGATTTGACGCTAGCTTGATTGCCGGACTTACGCCTGAGGTTCATGGTTTACCTGGCGAAGCCGAGTTGCAAAAATTGTTCATGCCTGCTGGAAATGCTCCTACAAACGTGAGTTCAAATTCATCATTTTATTTTCTCGATGAATTAAAAAGCGATGGTGTTAATAAGCCAGCACTCAATTCAGCTCATCCGCCCTTTGATGTGCAAGCAGTACGCCGTGACTTTCCAATCCTAAAGGAACGGGTTAATGGACATCCTTTAGTCTGGTTTGATAATGCGGCGACTACACAAAAGCCACAAGTGGTGATTGATAGAGTCTCGTATTTTTATGAACATGAGAACTCTAATATTCACCGGGCAGCGCATGAACTGGCGGCACGGTCTACCGATGCTTATGAAAAATCTAGGGATACCGTAGCGCATTTTATGAATGCCTCGTATTCATCGGAAATCGTGTTTGTGCGTGGCACGACTGAAGCGATCAATTTAGTCGCTAAAAGTTGGGGTCAGCAAAACGTCAAAGCGGGTGATGAGATCGTCATTACTTGGCTGGAGCATCATGCCAATATCGTGCCTTGGAAACAGCTGTGTGACCTAACCGGTGCGATCTTACGTATAGTGCCGGTTGATTATGATGGTCAGGTGTTGCTGGGTGAATACCAAAAGTTGCTAACTTCGCGCACCAAGCTAGTGTCATTTACGCAGGTATCCAATGCCTTAGGTACGGTTACGCCTGCTAAAGTAATGATCGACATGGCTCATCGTGTTGGTGCTAGAGTTCTGCTCGATGGTGCTCAATCGGTTTCGCATTTACGCGTCGATGTACAGGCATTGGATTGCGATTGGTTTGTGTTCTCTGGACACAAAATCTTCGGTCCTACCGGTATCGGTGTGTTGTATGGTAAAGCCGAGCTACTGGAATCCATGCCACCTTGGCAGGGCGGCGGTAACATGATTGAAGATGTAACCTTTGAAAAAATCATCTATCAGCCAGCTCCTGCTCGTTTTGAAGCCGGCACTGGCAATATCGCTGATGCGGTAGGCTTGGGCGCTGCACTAGAATATGTGTCAAAAATAGGCATCGATAATATCGCTCGTTATGAACATGAGTTGCTGGTGTATGCCATGGATGCGCTGCGCAGTATTTCTGGCTTACGCTTGATTGGTACGGCAGCTGAAAAAACCAGCGTGTTATCGTTTGTACTGGCAGGTCATAGTAATCAAGATATCGGTGTCGCTTTAAACCGAGTGGGTATTGCGGTACGCACCGGCCATCATTGCGCACAACCGATCTTGCGTCGTTTTGGTTTAGAAAGCACTGTTCGTCCCTCGTTAGCGTTTTACAATACCCACGACGAAGTTGATCTCCTCGTGACTACGGTAAGACGAATTCAAAGCGGTAAGGATTTTTAGTTAGGGCACTAGTGTCGTGCGCAGACTTTGTCCCCGACACTTAATGACTCAATTAAAGAATAACTTAAGCCAGCGATTTACCCGGCTTTAAAAACCACTCTGCTATTTATAAAGCGCATTTTTCTAGTTCCCACGCAGCGCGTGGAAACTAGTTGAATTCAGCCAGTAAGGACTCAATCATAACCTCAAGTTCTGGCAGATCACGCTCAATAGTCCGCCAAACAATTTCCAGATCTACCTTAAAATAACCATGTGAAAGTGCATTGCGCATTTCGTAAGCGACTGCAAAAGGAATATGAGCATGTTGCTCGGCATATTCAGGATAATGCTTGTTTACATTACGACTAGCTTCGCCAATGACTTCTATATTTCTAATAACCGCATCTTGAATCAGTTCATTATCCAGAAAAGCAATTTCATCAATGTCGTCAATATAACGCTGTATACGATTTATGGCTTCTAAAATATGCTGAAGATAATCAAATAGTCTTTGTTTGTCTTTGCTCATACAGGAATCGACTCATTAATAATTTGATCTCGGAATGAATCAGGTAAGCCATTGGGCGTGACTACATCAACATTAATACCGAGCAAATTTTTTAGTTCAAGTCGTATTGCACCAATATCCATTAATGATGTGAGTGGCGTGGGCTCTACTAATAAATCAAGGTCACTGGTTTCAGTATCTTCATTACGTATCACCGAACCAAAAACGCGTGCATTGGTTGTATGGTGCGCCAATACTATGGCTTTAATTTGTTCGCTGTAAGTATTTAAAGCTGTTGAGGGACGCATGTTATAAACCTTACTCTCTAGTTGATGCTTATAAAAATGGATTAACGACAGTCAACTGATCATAGAAA
This sequence comes from Crenothrix polyspora, assembly GCA_945903675.1. Taxonomy (GTDB): domain Bacteria; phylum Pseudomonadota; class Gammaproteobacteria; order Methylococcales; family Methylomonadaceae; genus Methylobacter_C. Next base: position 1,279 of record CAMDOP010000024.1, on the reverse strand, counting down.
ACTTGAGTGCTGATGACCAGTGGTTTTTGAATTGTTTCAATGGCTTTTTCCGCTTTATCCTGATTTTAAGACTCAGCGTAGATAAACAAATGGGTCTCTGCAAATACAATTAACTCTCATAACAGTCTTCACGTACAAATTTATCTGCTTTAAAACGGCCCCGATATTTAGACAACGTTACTAGGGCATTTTTACGACGTATTCTCTCTTCTTCGACTTGTTTGGCTATAGCCTCGTCCATCTCTTCTAAGGTGACAGTCGATCCTGTATAAGCTAAAATTTTTGGACCTGCGTCAACTTGTGAGATCTTATGTGTCTTAACAGGTCGCATGATGATGGCGTCACCTTGGCGTTCAAAAGCCAACTTGGCACCCGGTTTTAAACCCAGCGCATGAATCAGATTGTCAGGTATGTGGACATCGCCGTAAACTGATAAGGTGGGCATGTGCTTACTCTAGTAATAGTTTAAGTGTGCATAGAATATAACACAAAGACGTTAAGTGGTTAATTCGCCTTTAAAAGCTGGATGTAGCAAGCTGTTAAATATGGCTGTTGATTTTTGTCCTAGTTCCCTCGCGCTTCGTGGGGACTAGGGCTTAAGTGGTATTCAATCTGAGCCAGGACAAAGTAAACACACTCATCGTGAGCTTGTCCAAGAATGTACTTATTTACTTTTTGCAAGACGAGATACTTCAGTCCAGTCACTGAGAGCGACTTTCATGTAAGTTTTTAGAGCGGCTTATTAAAAGTAACTATTTACCTTTATAAAGCTACAACCCTCTTAAATACAAAGTGACATATACTGGTATTTAGTTTAAAACACAGTATACGTAAGCTAGAATGCCACTTCGAAAAAAGCCCTATTAATTTAGTCTGTCAGTAGTACTACGAATAGACAGACCTAGCGCAGGGATAATACACTCTGAACCCTAGCTTGTTAGTTAGCGAAATAGGCTAAGCGTTGTTTAAATGAGCAAGGTTTTTGGTCATAGCCTGCTGTTTGTTAATGGCTAGGTCGTTAGGTTTTACGGGCCATAAAGCCGTTTTATAAAATCGTTCTATTCATTGCCAAAAAAAATCAGCTCATTTGCTGGAAGACTCATGCCGACTTTTTGAATGTTTATGACGGCTAATGGGACTTCTAGGACGGTTAATTGAAGGGCTACGAGCTAGATTTTTAATTTATTTCACGGTCATGGTACTTTTTTCTACAGGATTTATAGTTCGCTGAACGGTCAGGCACTATTTTTAAACAAGCATTAGGTTTCACTGAAGAGTC